>CAZXNF010000109.1:0-9166 GCA_964641785.1 uncultured Streptomycetaceae bacterium
GCTGCGCGAGCCGCTGGAGTCGGGGCGCATCAGCGTCTCGCGCGCCGCCCGCCAGGCCGAGTTTCCGGCACGCTTTCAACTGGTGGCGGCGATGAACCCCTGTCCCTGCGGCTATCTCGGCCACCACAACGGCAAATGCCGCTGCACGCCCGACCAGGTGGCGCGCTACCGCGGGCGCATCTCGGGCCCACTGCTCGACCGCATCGATCTGCAGATCGAAGTGCCCGCGGTGCCGGAGCAGGACCTGCTGCGCGGGGGAGAAGCCGAGGCTAGCGCCGCCGTGCGCGCGCGCGTCGCCGCGGCGCATGCCCGGCAGATCGCGCGGCAGGGCAAGCCCAACGCCCAGCTCGCGCCGCGCGAGATCGACAAGCACTGCCGTACGGATGCCGCCGGGGAGACACTGCTCAAGCAGGCCATCGCCCGGCTCGGATTGTCGGCACGCGCGTATCATCGCGTCCTTCGCGTGGCGCGCACGATCGCCGACCTCGCCGGTGCGGAAGCGGTGAGTGCCGCGCACGTCGCCGAGGCAGTGCAGTACCGGCGTTTCGAGCGCGCCTGATCGTTTGTTCATCGTTTCAAAGGGAGTGGTTCCAGGCATGGCCGAAAAAAAATCGAGTTTCAAGGTCGGCAAGTCCATCGGGCTCGCCGGCGCGCGCGAGGTGGTGGTGAGTCCGGCCGCCCGCGCGCTGGGCGTGAAGCTGAAATCGGTTTCAAAGCAGAAAATCGTCGCCGAGATGCGTGTGAAGCCCGACCACTACAACCGTACCGGGCGTGTGAATGGCGGCGCGCTCATGGCGTTCGCGGACGCGCTGGGTGCGGCCGGCACGGTCGCCAACCTCCCGCCGAACCACGGCACGACGACGCTCGAATCGAAGACGAACTTTTTCGCGGCCGGCACCGGCCCCGTGCTCACCGGGGTGTCGATTCCGCTGCACATCGGCCGTAGCACCAACGTCTGGCAAACTACGATCAGCAACCCGGACGGCCGCAAGGTCGCGATCGTGACGCAGACGCAGATCGTGATTGCGCTGCGCACGGAGGCGGCGCCGGCGGCGCCGAAGGCTAGCGGCAAGCGCAAGCCCGTTTGATGTCCGGCCCGGCACTGTCCTGTAAGCGGGAAAAAATAACCGGAGGAAGATCCCATGCAGCGTAGCGTCGCAGGTGTCGTGCTGGGCGTGTGGGCCGCGGTGGCAGGCGTGCCGCTGGCTCAGGCGCAAGGTCACTATCCCAACAAGCCGATCCGCCTGATCGTGCCCTACCCGCCGGGCGGATCGGTGGACTTCACTGCGCGCGAGGTCGCGCAAAAGCTCAGCGAAGCGTTCAGGGTGCAGGTGGTGATCGACAACCGCGGCGGCGCGGCCGCCACGCTGGGGCACGATCTGGGCGCGAAGGCCGCGCCGGACGGCTATACCCTGCTGCTCGGCACGTCCGCCGGGCTGGTGGTGGGGCCCGCGCTCGGCAGCAAAGTCCCGTACGATTCGCTGAAGGACTATGCGCCGATCGGGCTCGCCGTCTACGCGCCGTTCATACTCACGCTGAACGGCGCGGTGCCGGCGAACAGCACCAAGGAGTTCATCGATCTCGCGAGGGCCAACCCCGGCAAGCTCAATTTCGCCTCACCGGGGACTGGCACGCCCAACCATCTTGGCGGCGAACTGCTGAAGTCCATGGCCGGCATCAACATCGTGCACGTGCCCTACAAGGGCGGCGGCCCGGCGTTGACGGATCTGATCAGCGGCCAGATGCAGATGATGTTCTCGGGCACGCCGCAGACGATCCCGCACGTGAAAACCGGCCGCCTCAAGGCCGTGGCCATCGGCCACCCGACCCGCATCAAGGCGCTGCCCGACGTGCCGCCGGTGGCGGACACGCTGCCGGGCTTCAACAATACGTCCTGGTACGGATTGCTCGCGCCGGCCGGCACGCCAAAGCCCATCGTGCTGAAACTGAATGCCGAACTGAACCGGGCCTTCGGCTCGCCGGAACTCGGCCAGCGCCTGATGGGCCAGGGCGTCGAGGCCGCCACCACCACCCCGGAAGGTTTTCAGGTGATGATCGCGTCCGAACTCGCGCGCTGGCGCAAGGTCATCAAGGACGCCGGCATCAGCGTGGAGTCGGCGCAGTAGGCATCATTCACCGGTTTGACCGCACCAAGGAGCGAGAGGCAATGCTGATCACTGACGCGCAAGTCCACATCTGGGGTGCCGATACGCCGGAACGTCCATGGCCGAAACGGGCGGAGCCACAGCGGCCAATTCCCCTCGACGCGGACGATCTGCTGCGCGAAATGAACGAAGCCGGCGTGGACCGCTGCGTGCTGGTGCCGCCCTCGTGGGAGGGCGACCGCAACGATCTCGCCATCGCCGCCGCCCAGGCGCATCCGGACCGCTTCGCGATCATGGGCCGCTTCGATCCCGACGCGCCGGGCGCGAAATCGCAGGTCGCCGGCTGGCGCCAGCAGCCCGGCATGCTGGGTATGCGCTTCACCTTCCACACGCCCGTCCTGCTGCCCATCCTCACCGGCGGCAGCATGGACTGGGTCTGGTCGGAGGCCGAGAAGGCCGGCGTGCGCATGATGATTCTGGTGCCGCACGCCTACGTGCCCATGATCGACGATGTGGCCGCGCGCTACCCCGGCCTCAGCATCACGATGGATCATCTGGCGCTGACCAGCCACAAGTACGACGCCGACAACTTCGGCACGCTCGACCAGCTGCTCGCGCTCGCGAAACGGCCCAACGTGGCGGTCAAGGCGAGTGCGCTGCCCTGCTATACCAGGGACACCTATCCCTTTTGCGCGCTGGATCCGTATCTCAAGCGCGTCTATGACGCCTTCGGGCCCAAGCGGATGTTCTGGGGCACCGATCTCTCGCGCTCGCCCATCCCGTACCGCCAGCACGTGACCTGGTTCAGGGACGAAATCCAGTGGCTGTCCGCACAGGACAAGGAATGGATCATGGGTCGCGGCATCTGCGAGTGGCTCGGCTGGAAACTGCCGTAACGTCCGGCGCCCGCCTTCGATGACGCAGCCACCTGCGGTCGGACGCAGCGACCGCAGCACGCTGCTGCTGGCGGTCGTCCTCGCCGGCCTCGCCACGCTGGGGCCGTTCGCGATCGACACCTACATGCCGTCTTTCCCGGCCATCGGCCGGGCGTTCGGCGCAACGCCGCTCGAACTGCAGCAGACGCTGACGGCCTACCTCATCCCGTTTGCGGTCATGACCCTGTTTCACGGCACGCTGTCCGATTCGTTCGGTCGCAAGCCGGTGATCCTCGGCGGGCTTGTGCTGTTCGCGGCGGCGTCCGTCGGCTGCGCGTTCGCGCAGAGTTTCAACCAGCTGCTGTTGTTCCGCATGCTCCAGGGCATGTGCGCCGGCACCGGCATCGTCGTCGGCCGGGCCATGATCCGCGACCTCTACGACGGACATCACGCGCAGCGCGTGATGGCGATGGTGACGATGATGTTCGGCCTCGCGCCGGCCATCGCGCCCATCATGGGCGGCTGGCTCGAGTCGTGGTTCGGCTGGCGCTCAATCTTCTTTTTTCTCGTCGCCTTCGCACTGCTGCTGTTGGGCGCCTGCTGGTGGCGGTTGCCGGAAACATTGCCGCGCAGCCGGCGCCAGCCGTTCCGGCCGCGGCCGCTGCTGGCCAATTACTGGAAGCTGCTGCGCAGCCTGCGCTTCGGGCTCCTGTGCTCGACCATCGCCTTCAACTTCGCGGGCTTTTTTCTCTACATCGCCTCCGCGCCCGCCGTGATCTACGACCTGTTGGGGCTCGGCGAGAAAGATTTCGGCTACCTGTTCGTGCCCGGCATCGCCGGGGTCGTCATCGGCGCCTTCGTTTCCGGACGGGTCGCGCAGCGCCTGTCGCCGCGCCGCACGATCGCCATCGGCTTCGCGATCATGTTCGCGGCCGTCACGCTGAATGTCGCCTATTGCGCGGCGTTTGCGCCCCGCCTGCCGTGGACCGTGCTGCCGGTCATGAGTTATACGATCGGGATGGCGATGGCGATGCCGAGTCTCACGCTGCTCGCCCTCGACCTGTTCCCCGACAATCGCGGCATGGCGTCGTCGCTGCAGGGCGCGCAGCACAGCTTCTTCGCCGGGCTGACGGCGGGCCTCGTGTCGCCCTGGGTGTCGGGCACCGCGCTCGGCCTGGCCGCCGCCGCGAGCCTGCTCCTCGCCTGCGGATTCGCCTGCTGGCTCGCCTACGCGCGCTTGCCGAAACCGGCGCCTGCCATTACCGTGACGGCACCATGAGCGAACGCGAAAACTGGACGGAAGAAAAGCAGTCCGCGTATCTGTACCGGGTCGTGGCGGAAACCGAGTCTGGCACGCCGCGCGAAGGTCTCTTCAAGGAACTCGCCGACGCGGCGGACAAGCAGGCCGGCATCTGGGAGTCGCTGGCCGCCAAGCACGGCCGGTCGGTGCCATCGGACTACACGCCGGACGTTCGCGCACGCATCGTGGCGGCGCTGGTGCGCCGGTTCGGCCCGTACCGGCTGCGCAGCATGCTCGCGGCCATGAAGGTGCGCGGCATGGCCATCTACGCCAAGGGCGTGCCCGGCCACTTCATGAGCGCCGCGGTGCCGGGTGCCGAACACCGGCATCGCAGTTCGGTGAGCGGCAACAACCTGCGTGCGGCGGTGTTCGGAGTCAACGATGGGCTGGTGTCGAATGCCAGCCTCATCATGGGCGTGGCGGGCGCGTCGGCGGACGCGCAGACCATCCTGCTCACGGGCATCGCCGGCCTGATTGCCGGCGCCTGCTCGATGGCGTCCGGCGAATACGTGTCGGTGCGTTCCCAGCGCGAGATGTACGAGTACCAGATCGGGCTGGAGAGCGAGGAACTCGACCAGTACCCCGAGGAAGAGGCGATGGAACTTGCCCGCGTTTACGTGGCGCGCGGCGCCACCGAGGAGCACGCGAAGCGCCTGGCCGACGACCTCATTGCGGACAAGGCGCATGCGCTCGACACCCTGGCCCGCGAAGAACTCGGCTTGAATCCGGACGAACTGGGCTCGCCGGTCGGCGCCGCGGTGTCGTCCTTCCTGGCCTTTGCGGTGGGCGCGCTGATTCCGCTCGCGCCTTTCCTGATGGCTACGGGCACCGTGGCGCTGCAGACGGCGATGGCGCTGACCGCCGTTGCGCTGTTCGCCGTCGGCGCCACGCTGTCGCTGTTCACCGGCCGCAGTGCTTTCCTCGGCGGCCTGCGCATGTTGGCCATCGGCGCCGCGGCGGGCGGCGTGACCTATCTGATTGGCAGCCTGCTCGGGGTCAGCGCCGGCTGACGCACGGAATTCCGCACGGCTTTTTCCGGTTGGGCGCCGCCCGGTTTATTTGTTGTCCAGCCGCAGGTTCGCTTCCTTCACGAGCCTTTTCCACTTCGCGATCTCGGACTTGATGTACGCAGTGAACTGCACCGGCGAGCTGCCGACGGGGGTCGAGCCGTCGGCAGCGAGGCGGGCCGCCACGTCCGGCTGCTTGACCGCTTCGGCGATCGCCGCGCCCAGCTTCTTCACGATAGCCGGCGGCAGTTTCGCGGACGCGATAATGCCGTACCACTGGTCGACCTCGTACCCGGGCAATCCGGATTCGGCCACCGTCGGCAAGTCGACTGACGGCGAGCGCTTGCCTGCCGTGATGGCGATTCCGCGCAGTTTTCCCTGCTGCATTTGCGAGCGCGTTCCGATCAGCGAGCCATACCCCACCTGAACTTCGCCCGAGAGCATCGCCGGAATGACGGCGGCGGTCCCCTTGTACGGGATGTGTACGATCTTGACGCCGGCCATGTGGTTGAACATCTCGCCTGCGAAGTGCTGGAGCGTGTTGTTGCCGGAAGAGCCGAAATTGAGTTTGGCCGGATTCGCCTTGGCGTAGTCGATCAGCTCCCTGACCGATTTCGCGGGCACTGACGGATGGATGTACAGCACGTAAAAGAGGGACGTTGCCTGCGAGAGGCCCTGCAGCTCGGTCTCCAGCTTGTACGGCAGATCGGGATTGGTCGCGGAATTGACGGAGTTCGATGCCGAAATCAGGCAGATCGTGTAGCCGTCCGGATTGGCCTTCGCCGTGAAGTCGACACCGATCGCACCCCCCGCCCCGGTACGGTTGTCGGCGATCACCTGCTGGCCCCATTTTTCGGTCAGTTTCTGGGCAATGCTGCGGCCCGTGAGGTCGGTGCCGGCGCCGGGCGCGAACGGGATGATCAGGCGTATGGGCTTGTTGGGATAGTTGGCTGCGGGGTCGCTTTGCGCCGCGTGCAGCGGCGCCCCAAAACCCGCACATGCAGCGGCTGCGGAGATCCGCAGAATCGCGCGTTTGAATGTGATGATGGCTTGCTCCTCGCTCATGTTTTATTGGAGGCCATGACGTACAAGCGCCTCTCGTGCCGGTTCAATGCCTGCGCTCGGGGGCTTCTGTGGCTCGCGCGAATGCGCCAGCCACAGAAGCCGGATTTCAGAACTCGATCATCTCGAAGTCGGCCTTCTTGGCCGAGCAGTCCGGGCAGCCGAAGATCTCGGGCACATCCGCCCAGCGCGTGCCGGGCGCAATGCCGTCGTCCGGCATCCCCGCCGCCTCGTCGTAGACGAACGCGCAGAGGACGCACTGCCAGGTTTTGAATTCGCTTTGGTCGTCCGCAGCCACCGGCTTGACCTCGTCCGGCATGCCGCCGCCGGGAACGGGGAAGTTGAGGATGATGCCTTCCAATCCTTCCGTACCGGCGATGAGCTCGAACGGACCTTCGTTCTTCGCGACCCAGATGATCGCCAGTTCTTTTTTAAGCTTGCCCTCGTGCAGGATGCTGCCCTTCATGACCAGAATGTACTGGCCATCGCCCTTGGACGAATCGGGGGCATAGGCTTTCGCGCCGGCGTTCATCTTCACCGAGAAACCGAAGAGACCGCGGTCGTCCTTCAGGCCTTCCAGCGCCTTCATCGCCACGCCGCCGGCGCCCGGGGCGAGATTGAAGTCGGGGATCGCGGTGACCTGCCACGGCTTGCGGTCGGACACCTGCTCCAGCACCGCCCGGCTCTCGGGCAGGGACTGCGCGCCCGGATCGCGGTGCGCGCGCAGGGTGATGAAACCCAGGCCGTGCTTCTCGTTGTACGAAATCGGTCCATACGGCGTGTAGGCGCGCGAAAAATGCACGGCGCCGAACTCGAGCGGATGCCTGCCCAAAGTGCCGGAGCCGTTATAGATCACCTGAAACTGGTCGACGATATGGAAATGCGTGCGGAGAAGGCGGCCCGGCGAGCCTTCAGCCAAAAAGGCCATGGGCGTATCGATGTTCTTGTCGTCTGGTCGCTCGATGAAATCGGTGCGCCAGGCGAAATGCCCGTTGGCGAGTGCGCGTTCCTTGCGCGGGCTTTCCACTTCGTCGTAGGCCTTGACCATGGGCATGGCGGATTCTCCTGTCGTCGTTCGGTGGTGCCGTTCTGCGGGCCGGGGCGCGAAGCGCGGCGCCGGCAACGCTATTCTAAAGCGCCCAGTCCCGCCGCGTCATGCGGGCATGATGATGTCGCCTGGCCGGATGACACCGCCGCTCACGATGCTGCAGTTGAGGCCGGAGCGGTTGAGCAGGTGTGTATAGACCTGCCGCTGGAGCAGGCCGTCCAGGTACTTGCACGGCACGTTCAGTCGCTCACCGCGCAGCCGCACGCCGCCCACGAAGAATTCCCTGCCGACGAGATGGTTGAGCGGCGCGCCGCGCGTCGTGAGGTTGCGCCGCGACTCCCCCGGCAGCACCGCAATCTGGTGGTCGCGCAGGATCGCCTCCAGCGTCTCGATCTCGATCAGTGTGCACTGGCGGTCGATGCGCGGCGTTTTGGAATAGAAACCCTGACCGGTCGCGTAGCGGTCGCCCTCGATGCCGACGCCCTCGATCAGCCGCGCCTGCGCCTGTTCCTGCATCGGCTGCGAGCCGCGGTCGGTGATATGGATGAACTCAAGACGGCCCTGCCAATTCATGACGGCTCCCGCTATGGTGATAAGGCTCTGGTGTGTGTGGGGCAAAGTATAGCCAAGCCCTTGCGCGGATTGACAATTTCACCTTCTCCGCGTAGTTTCCTGCTTTCGCGCCGATTTGAGGACCAGCTTGCCGGGCGCGTTATAAATACAGCTAAAGCGGCGGAACCCGATCGCCCGTCGCGCCAGCTGGTTGAGTGTTATGACCGCGCGAACCGCCGATCGGGTTTTCATTTTCAGACCGCAAAGCTCATGAGCACCGACCGCACGTCCCTCCTGCACAAACTCCTTGCCGAGCGCATCGTCATTCTCGACGGCGCGATGGGCACCATGATCCAGCAGTACAAGCTGGACGAGGCGGCCTATCGCGGCGAGCGTTTCAAGGACTGGCCGCGTGACGTCAAGGGCAACAACGACCTGTTGATCCTGACGCAGCCGCAGATCGTGCGCGAGATCCACGCCGAGTACTTCGCGGCGGGCGCCGACATCGTCGAGACCAACACCTTCAGTTCCACCTGGGTGGCGCAGGCCGACTACGGCATGGAGTCGCTGGTCGCGGAACTCAACCGCGAAGGCGTGCGCCTCGCGCGCGAGGCCGCGGACGAGGCCGAGCGCAAGGACGGCAAGCCACGCTTCGTCGCCGGCGCGATCGGGCCGACCAGCCGCACGGCGTCCATCTCGCCCGACGTGAACGATCCGGGCTTTCGCAATACATCGTTCGACGAGTTGGTGGGTACCTATGGCGAGGCGGCCACGGCGCTCATCGAAGGCGGTGCGGACCTGCTGCTGATCGAGACCGTATTCGACACGCTGAATGCCAAGGCGGCGATCTTCGCGGTCCAGGCCGTGTTCGAGCGCCTGGGCCGCACGCTGCCTTTGATCATTTCCGGCACCATCACCGACGCCTCCGGCCGCACGCTGTCCGGCCAGACGACGGAAGCGTTCTGGAACTCGGTGCGCCATGCGAAACCGCTCGCGATCGGGCTCAACTGCGCGCTCGGCGCGCAATTGATGAGGCCGTACATTCAGGAACTCGCGCGCATCGCCGATACGAATGTGTCCGCGTACCCGAACGCCGGCCTGCCGAATCCGCTCGCCGAGACGGGCTACGACGAAACGCCGGACTTCACGGCTGGACTGGTGAAGGAATTCGCGCAGTCGGGCTTCGTCAACATCGTCGGCGGCTGTTGCGGCACCAC
>CAZXNF010000110.1:0-5139 GCA_964641785.1 uncultured Streptomycetaceae bacterium
CTCGACCGTCTGGAGACGATCCGCAGCAAGAGCCCCAGCGCGGTCGCGCAGGAGTCGGAGATCGAGGTTATGGCAATCGTATGGTTGGCATTGGCGCCGACCTGGAAGTTCTGGGCTGAAAAAGAGCCGTCCAGCAGGGTAATGCCGTTGAACGAGGTCTGACTGGAAACGCGCGTGATTTCCGCGGTCAGCTGGGCCGTTTCCGCATCCAGCGAAGCGCGGTCCGAGGAGCTGTTGGTGGCGTTGGCGGACTGCACCGCGAGCTCACGCAGCCGTTGCAGGTTGTCGCCGACCGTCGTCAGGGCGCCTTCCGCCGTCTGGGCGAGCGAGATGCCGTCGTTGGCGTTGCGTGCAGCCTGATTGAGACCGCGGATTTGCGCCGTCATGCGCGCGGCAATGGCCAGGCCGGCCGAATCGTCCTTGGCGCTGTTGATGCGCAGGCCGGAGGACAGGCGCTGCAGGGATGTGGCGAGCCCTGACTGGGACATGTCGAGGTTGCGCTGCGCGTTGAGTGACGCGATGTTGGTGTTGATGACTTGGGGCATTTGCTTCTCCTTTACACAGAGTCCGTTGATTCAGCCCGGCCGCGAAACGCGGCGGACCGGCACTCCGGTCTGCGTGGAACCCTCGCGGGTACTGCGCCAACCGTCGTTAGCTTGTGATATCGGACGCGCGCTGCAAAAGCTTTAGCTGGCAGGCTGCCCGCGCGTCCGGCGGAGGGGTGCCGGGGCTTCGGCACGGTCTTCATGCCGCGTGGACACGGTCTTTGCCGGCCCGCTTGGCCGCGTATAGCGCCTTGTCGGCCGTGGCGATCAGGTCCGGCAGAGCGGCGGCGTGCGTACGGACGGTGACCCCGGCGCTGAAGGTGAGGGGCAGCTTGCGGCGGCCCACCCGCAGCGGGCGGTTGCCGAAGACGGTGCGCACGCGCGCCAGCGCGGTCAGGGCGGCCGCGGTATCGGTGTCAGGCAGCAGGAGCGCGAACTCCTCGCCGCCGTAGCGGGCGATGAGGTCCTGCGGGCGGAGGGCGTCGCGGAGGGTGGCTGCGACGTGTGCCAGCGCGCGGTCGCCGACCGGGTGGCCCTCGGTGTCGTTCAAGCGCTTGAAGTTGTCCAGATCGAGCAAGGCCACTGCCAGCGGCAGGCTGCTCCGGCTGGCGCGGGCCGCCTCGCGCCGGTAGGCCTCCTCGAGCCCCCGGCGGTTCAGGACGTTGGTCAGGTGATCGATGCGCAACAGGCTGTTGGCCGTGTCGACTTCCTTGCGCAGCCGGGCGATCCGGGTTTCCGCGGCCCTTACTTCCGAACGGGCATCGGCCAACACGGTCATGTCGTGCAGCAAGTGGGTTTCACCGAGCGCCTGGTCGAGCAAACGCACGATTTCGCCGATATCGGTGGTGCCACGGATGCGCTGGGCAACCGCATGGATGCGGCGGTAATAGGCGTTCGTTTCGCCTGTTACGGTGCTACCGAGAGGGGGGGGAGGGATGCCCACGACGTCCGTGGACGGGCGAGCGGGGCGAGATCTGTCCGGGGTGTTTTGCATGTTCAGCGGTCCGAAACATAGGCGATGCTGGCACTCTAGCGTTGGCCCCTGCCGGACCGGCGCGGGATCAAGGCGGTAAAACCGGGGTATTTCGCCGCTTTGGACTTCGCGCTGCTAACCCGCGCTGCAGACGCGGTTCTTGCCTTCGTCCTTGGCCTGGTAAAGGGCGCGGTCGGCGCGCCCGATCGCGGCATCCTGGGATTCCCCGGGTTGCCACAAGGCTACCCCGGCGCTGAACGTGATCAGCACGCGTTCATTCTGGTGCAGGAAGAAGCGCCGCGTCAGTTCCCGTTGCAGTCTGACGATGATGTCGGTCGCTGCCGGTGTGGAGGTGTCCGGCAGCAGCACCAGGAACTCCTCACCGCCGAACCGGCAGACGATGTCGCTGGGGCGCAGGGTCTCGCGGATGACCTTGACCAGGTGTTTGAGTGCCGAGTCACCGGCCCGATGGCCGAGGTGGTCGTTCAGCAGCTTGAAGTTGTCGATATCGAGCATGGCGATCGCCAGCGGCAGATCGCGGCGGCCGGCACGGGCGCTTTCCCGGTCGAAGGCTTCTTCAAGTCCGCGGCGGTTGAGCGTTCCGGTCAGCTGGTCCTCCCGGATCTGGGTGCTGACGTTCGCCAGTTCATGCTCGAGTTCGCGGACCCGCTGTTCGGCGTTCTCGGCGCGTTTCCGTGCGCTGACCAGGTCGTCGCGGGTAATGGTCGCTACCGCATGGATGTGGCGGGTATCCGTGAGGAGGTCGTCCAGCAGGGTGCCGAGTTCGGAGATGTCCTCGGCGGCCTCGATGCGTCGGCTGTAGACTTCGATCTTCGCCTGGTAGGTCCCGGTATCGTCGGACAGGGTACCCAGGCGGTCGATCAGCGTTTCCACCATCGATCGCAGGTTGGTTTTCGCATCCCGCAAGCTCGCACGCAGGCCGCTCTGGCGGGACAGCACGTCCCGCAGGCAGGCTTCCGCTTCGCGCAACATGTACAGGCTGTACGGTGCTGCGAGCAGGTCGTGCAGCGCATCCAGTTGCCCCTCGACCCAGCGATCGTCGGACACGAGGTCGGCGATGTTCTCGATCACAAGACGAAGCAGCCTGAATACGCCCTGGTGCAGTTCCGAAGCATCTTCCGCCTGCAACTCGAGCCGGCCGAGGAACGACCGTACCTGCGTGACGGCGGTCTCATCGTCGCGGCCCGCGCGGACGCGCCCGGCGAGCACGTGCGCTTCGTCGTTCATTCCCAGAGGGATACCCAGCTGGGCCACGATCGGTGACTCCAGTATGTGCGCCAACAGGGCACGCAGGGCGTCGGGCACCGGCGTGTTGCCGGCAGGAACCTCCGCCAGGCGCGGCGGTGAGGGCGTAAATTCAGGGGCGCCCAGTATCCGGCCGGAGAGAAGCAGGAGGGCCTGCGCGCAGGCTTGCCAGGTCTTTTCTTCGAGCGCGGTGGCGAGCGCGTCTACCGCAACGGGATCGGATTGTTCCCGCGATCGCATTTCGGCGAGGGCCTGCTGCAGGTCGGCCTGACTGCGCTGGGTATGGGCGGTGTTACGCTCCCCCGCGATTTCGAGGTACAGGTTGCGGTAATTCTCCGGGGTGGGCGCGATTCGTCTGGCGGCAAGCTGTCGCAAGGTTTCTCGCGCCACATTGGTCGGATTCCCGCCCTGGGGACCCGCGCGAAGCGTTGCTGTAAGCGCATTCATGGGGCGTTGCCGTAGGGGCCTCCGTTACCGGCACCAGCCGGGCGCCGGGCTAACCGTCGCTGTTACAGAGACTTATCGGCCCGGAGCGCGGGAGCTTGAGCGATGGGGGCTGAGCTTAGCGCCCTCAGGCGGGTGGGTCGCTCCAGGTAACGAGGCGATTTTCCATGGCATAGCGCATGAGTTCGGCGTTGTTTCGCAGCTTCAGCTTGTCGAGCAGCCGCGACCGGTAGACGCTGATGGTTTTTGGGCTCAAGGACAGCGCGAAGGCGATTTCCGAGAGACTTTTTCCCGATGCGATGAAGCGCAGCGTCTGGAATTCACGGTCGGAAAGGGTTTCGTGAGGGGATTCGGTGATTCCGCCGCCGACGCGTTCGGCAAGCTCCTCGGCGAGCGCGGCACTGATGTATTTGCGGCCGGCCGCCACCTGCCGGATGGCGCTGACCAGCAGCGCCGGCGCGGCGTCTTTGGTGAGGTAACCCGACGCGCCCGCCTTCAGGGCCCGCACGCCGAACTCGTCCTCGGCGTGCATGGTGAGCATGAGTACCGGCAGCTTGCCGAATTCACGCCGGATCTGTTTCAGAACGTCGATGCCGTTGCGGTCCGGCATGGTGATATCCAGCAGCACGACATCGACCAGCTGCTCGCGCAGCAGGCGCAAGGCCTCGTTGCCGTTGGCGGCCTCCGCCACGACGCGGAAGTCGGGATTCTCGTCGATGATCTGCCGCAGACCGCGACACAAGAGCGCGTGATCGTCGGCGATCAGAAGTTTCAGCATGACTATGGCCTGAATAATGACGGCTGAGGTCCGACAGGGTCAAGCCCCGTGCTCTGCGCTAAGGGATCGGGTGTCTCGGCCGCCTGCGTGGGAATGCTGACTTCGAGTTCCGTCCCGCCTTGTGCACGTCCGCAGACGCGGAAGTCTCCCCCGTAGTGTTCAACGCGTTCGCGCATGCCCAGGATGCCAAACGATCCGGCTTTCGCCAAGTCCGCCTCCTGCATCCCTCGTCCGTCGTCGGCCACGCACAGCCTGACCCGTCCGCCCTCGACCGTGAGCGAGACGCAGACCTGCTTTGCCCGCGAGTGCTTGGCGATATTCGTCAGGGCTTCCTGGAATATTCTGAACAGCGCCGTCGACAGATGGGGCGACAACTGTAGGTCATCGTCGCTGCAGGTGAGCTTGCATTCGATGTCCATGCGTTTTTCAAAGTCGCGGGACTGCCATTCGATCGCGGCGGCGATGCCGTAGTCCAGCACGCCGGGCCGAAGTCGGCGCGAAATGCGGCGGCTGATATCGGTCGCCTGATCGAGGAGGACCTCGATGGAACCGGCTTTCTCCAGTTGATCCGTGGCCATCGGCGGCAGTTTTCGCATCAGACCGAGCAGATCGATCTTGGCTGCCGTCAGGGTGCCGCCTAGGTCGTCGTGGATTTCACGGGCAATGTCCGCGCGTTCGCGCTCCTTGGCCTGCTGCAGGTGGGAAGACAGCTCGCGCAGGGCCTCGTGCGAGCGCAACAGCTCGATCTCGACCTGCTTGCTCTGGGTAATGTTGTTGATGATGCCCTCCGAAAGGATGTCGCCGGAGGGTAGTGCACGGACGCTGGCACGGACGTTCACCCACTTGATCTCGCCCGTTTCAGGCAACCGCAGGCGGCCCACCCAGTTCTGGGCGTGCTGGCGCCAGCGCGATTTTTTGCGCGAGCGATGGAAGGTCGGTCGGTCCTCCGGCACGATCATGTCGATCAGCCGGGCGGGATCCTCGATGAGCGTTTCGGCCGTCAATCCGCACAACGCCTGACATTCCCTGCTGATGTAAATGATCTGGAACCTGTCGTCCGGCGTGCAGGTGGCCTGGAATACGACGCCGGGAATGTTGGCCACGAGGGCCGAAAAGCGGGCCTCGCTCTGTTC
>CAZXNF010000110.1:5149-9133 GCA_964641785.1 uncultured Streptomycetaceae bacterium
GTTCCAGGGCGATCCGGGAGTCGCGGTGCTGGCGGGCAACTTCCAGCTCTCGCAGTGCTCGCTCGACCACCGCGGCCAGGCGCCGCATGTTGTCCTTGGCCACGAAGTCCGTGGCCCCGCTTTTGATCAGTTCGACGGCAAGCTCCTCCCCGACAAACCCGGAACAGACGATGAACGGCAGCACGCAGCCACTGGCGTTGAGTGTCTTGAGCGCCTCGGCGGCGGAGAAGGCGGGCAAGTTGTTGTCGGACAGCACCAGGTCCCAGGTGTCCGTGGTGAGGGCCGACAGCATTTCTGCCTGCGTTTCCACGCAAGTGGAGGTTACCGAGAAACCGCCCGATTGCAGGAAGGCCAAGGCCAGTCCCGCATCATCAGGCGAATCCTCGACCATCAACAAGCGCAGGGGGGCTGTAGGCATCAGGAAGCAGGCGCGGCGGGCACTTCGTTCAGGTCGAGCCAGTAAGCGACAAGCTGACGCGCCATGTTAAGAAACTCGCCGAAGTCCACGGGTTTCCGGATATAGCTGTTGGCCCCGAGATCGTAACTGGCGGCCAGATCGCTTTGCTCGCGTGAGGACGACAGCATGACCACCGGCAGCCGCCGCGTTCGGGCGTCCGCGCGCACACATTGCAATACCTCCAGTCCATCCATCCGCTGGAGTTTGAGGTCCAGCACTACCACCTTCGGCAGATACGACGGATCGCGGCCAGCGTAGGCGCCGGTTCCGAACAGGAAGTCGAGCGCCTCTTCACCACTCTCGCAGACAATGACGCGCTTGTGCGCGCGCACTTGACGGAACGCGACCATGGCGAGTTCACGATCGTCCGGGTTGTTTTCGACGAGGAGGAGCATGCCACTCAGAGGGTGAAGTGGAAAGTCGCGCCGGCCCCCGGCGTTCCCTGGGCGAGGATACGGCCACCGTGCAGATTGACGATACGCTTGACGATGGCGAGGCCGATGCCAGAGCCCGGGAACTCCTCAACCCCGTGCAAACGCTGGAACGGACCGAACAGGCGATGCGCATATTTCATTTCGAAACCAGCGCCATTATCCTGAATGAAAATGGGGTTGTCACGTTCTGACGGATGGCTGCCGACCTCGATGCTCGCCTCTGCTGTCCGCGCGGTGAATTTCCAGGCATTGCCCAGGAGGTTTTCCAAGAGAATGAGAACCAGCCGGCTGTCCGCCTCCGCGCTGAGGCCTTTGGCTACCGTGACGGCGACCCGGCGGGTCGGCGTGCTTGCCGCGAGCTGGGCGAGCACGTTCTGCGCGAGTGCGGTCACGTCCACCCGTGTCCGGCGCACTTCACTGCGCGAAATGCGACTCAGTTCGATCAGCTCGTCGATGAGCTCGCCCATGCGCACGACGTTGCGGCGGATGCGTTCGATGTATTGCCGCGCCGCGGGTTCCAGTTGGTTCCCGTACTGTTCGTCGAGCAGGCGGCTGAATCCTTCGATCCCACGCAGCGGCGTACGCAGGTCGTGGGAGACCGAGTAGCTGAACATTTCGAGTTCATGATTGGTCGCCGACAACTGGCGGGTACGCTCCTCGACACCCCGTTCGAGTGCCTGGTTGAGGCGCTCGCTTTGCTCGCGGGCGCGGCGGATCTCAGTGATGTCATGGCCGAGAAAGTACAGGCCCTTCACCTTGCCGTCTGCGCCGTAGTCCGGCGCAAAGACGTAGCGTGCGTACTGTTCCAGCGTCGAGCGCGTCCGGAACTCGCGCTCGATGCGTTCGCCCGCCAGGGCGCGCGCCAGGTACGGCTTGAAGAGGGTGTAGCGCTCTTCGCCCACGATGTCCCGGACACGGCGTCCAACGTATTCGCTCTGGGGGCGGCCGTACCAGCTCTCATACGTCTTGTTGACGTACTGGTAGCGCTCATCGCTGTCGATGTAGCCGAGCACCACCGGGAGATTGTCGCTGATGGTCTGCAGGCGCCGCTGGTTTGACGCCAGTGCATTCCGTGCGTCCTCCAGAACAGAGAGGTCGCGAATGATGGCGGTGCACTGCGGGGCACCATCGACCGCAACGCGGGCAAGCGACACTTCGAGCGGAAATTCCGCCCCGGTCTTGCGTAAGCCCCGGATGGCCAGCACAGTCGTGGAGGCGGCCCCGGCCAGCCCGCCGGCGAAATCCGCGAGTTGACTGGCGCGGAAGTCCCGGACCTCGCCGGCGATCAGGTCGTCCAGTTTCGCGTTCAAGAGTTCACTGGCGCTGTAACCGAACATGCGTTCGACCGTCGGATTGAAAGACACGATACGACGCTCGGCGTCGAAGGTGACAATACCATCCATCGCGGCCTGGTTGATGCCCGCGAGGAGGGCTTCATCCGCGGCGAGCGCGTGCTGTGCCTTTCTCAATTCCGTGACATCCCTGCCCACCCCACGGTAGCCGAGGAAAAGTCCGCCGGCGTCGAACACCGGCTCTCCGCTGAGCGTGATCGTGCGCGGGGCCCGTGGCGGATCGTCCCGCTGCAACTCGAGGTCGCGGAAAGTCTCGTGCCGCTCGAGGGTGGCCCGATGCTGCGCCCAGTCATCGGCGGTCATGTTGGTATAGTCGATCTCCCAGCGCGTTTTCCCGATGAGCGTGCGGGCCCACACGGCGTCGCCCCGCGGGCCGTCGCTCTTCACGAGCCGGTGCTGTGCATCCTGTTCCCAGTGCCAGTCCGCAGACAGCACGCTCAGGCTACGAAAACGCGCTTCGCTTTCGCGCAGCGCATTCTCCATCCGCTTGCGGTCACTGATGTCCTGCGTAATGCCGCGCAGGCGGACTGGCCTGCCGTCCAGCCGCTCCACAACTTCGGCACGGGTCACCACGTGTCGGATCTCGCCGCCGGGCAGTTGCAGGCGATGATCGATCTGCGGGGGCTCGCCGGTTTCCAGGGCGGCCCTGAGTCCGGCGTCGATGAGCGCCCGGTCGTCCGGGTGTACGCAACCCAAGGCCTCGTCCATGCTGGTTACGTCCGTGGGGTTAACCCCTGCGGACTCCGGCATCAGTTTCTGGGAAAAATGCACCGACCGCGTACGCAGGTCAAGCTCCCACACCGCCATTTTGGCCAGACTCAATGCTCTGCGCAGGTTCTTGTGCTGGTCGACGACCTCGGCCTCCAGGCGCTTGGCTGCCGACAGGTCATGGAGGTAATGCACGAAGTAGTCGGGCGAGCCGTCCGTCTTTCGCAGCAGGACCGCCCGCAGCCGGACCCACAGAAAAGCGCCGTCTCCGCGGACCAGGCGTTTTTCCAGCTCATAGGTTGCCGCCTGACCGGCCAGGAGTGATCTGCACAAGTCCTCCTCCGTGGCATGGTCGGCCGGATGCGTCAGTTCTCCCCGCGTCAGCGCCGTCAGTTCATTGGCGCTGCGGCCCAGCCATCGGCACAGCGTATCGTTGGCCAGCAGCAGCCGGCCATTCATTGTGAGGTGTGCGATACCCACGCCCGCATGGTCAAAGGTGGCCCGGGTGCGCCGTTCCCGGTCGCGCAGGGCCTCGGCCGCCGATTGCAGTCTGGAAATGTCGCGGCCGACGCCGTGATAGCCGCACAGGCGTCCTTCCGCATCGAACACCGGACGACCGCCCAGGCAGACCTCGCGCACGACCCCGCGCGCATCCGCGAGGCGGGCGACGATGCCCTGAAACGGATGATGGGCCGCCTGCGCCTGTTCCAATTGCTCCAGTCCCGTGGTGTCCGATCCGTCGAGCAGCTCGCGCCAGCACAGGCCGACGCAGCCGTCCCCGGTCCTGCCGATCAAGCGGTCGAAACCCGGTGACACCGAGACAAAGCGCAGGGTTTGGTCCTGCCGCCAGAGCCAGTCGCTGGACATTTCGACGAGTTCATGGAGCCGCCGCGCATTTTCGGCAAAGGCGCGGCCGGTGATTTGCAAACGGCGGTACGGCTCACGGATGGTCTCGCGAAAAATCGCCAGCGCGATGAAGCTGTAGGCCAGCAACTTGACGAGTTGCGGCAGCAGGGAGGGGATCTCCGGCAGG
>CAZXNF010000111.1:0-9104 GCA_964641785.1 uncultured Streptomycetaceae bacterium
GTGCCGGATACTTCGGGTTGACGGGATAGACCTGACCCGTGAAGCCGTTGTCCTGCAGCGCCCGGATCGTCTGCGCGCCGGGCCGGTTGGCCTCGGGGCTCGCGCCGATGACCGCGATGGCACGCGGATTGAACATGAACTCGAAATCGCCCAACGTGATCTGCCCCTGATGCGGTGCCGGCATGAGTTT
Source organism: uncultured Streptomycetaceae bacterium (assembly GCA_964641785.1). Classification (GTDB taxonomy): domain Bacteria; phylum Pseudomonadota; class Gammaproteobacteria; order Burkholderiales; family SG8-41; genus CAZXNF01. The sequence continues at coordinate 191 of CAZXNF010000111.1, forward strand.
ACCGCCGGAGACTGCCCGCTCGCGCGGAAATCGTGCCGCGCGGTGAACGGCACAGCGTCCCCACACGCCGCGGGCGTTCTTTTTGTAAGATCTCGCGTGTCCAACGCCTTGCCCTCTCTGTTCTCCGTGATGCACACCCCGCAGCTCCGGTACCGCCTCCGCGCCGTCGCGTGCGCGCTGTTGCTGCTTTTCGTCGCTACGGCCCCGCGGGCGCAAGCCCCGGCAGGCGCTTACCAGCCCGTCCCGGGCATGCCGGGCAAGGACGTCGTGTGGATCCCCTCGCCCGAGCACGTCAGCGAGAAAATGCTCGACCTCGCGGGCGTGACGCCGCAGGACACCGTGATCGACCTCGGCTCCGGTGACGGCCGCAACGTGATCGCCGCCGCGCGGCGCGGGGCGCGCGCCTTCGGCGTCGAATACAACCCGGACCTCGTGGAACTCTCGCGACGCAACGCCGCGGCGGCGGGCGTGGGCGACCGGGCGGTGTTCGCGCAGGGCGACATGTTCGAAGCGGATCTCTCAACGGCCACGGTGCTCGCCCTCTTCCTGCTGCCCTCGCACCTGTCGCGCCTGGCGCCGGCCTTCCTCGCCCTCAAGCCCGGTACGCGCATCGTGTCCAACACCTACGAAATCGGCGGCGGCTGGGAACCGGACGAGAGCCTGCGCGCGGAGCCCTGCCTGAGCTGGTGCATTCTTTCCCTCTACGTCGTGCCTGCCCGCGCAGCCGGCACCTGGCGGCTGCCGTCAGGCGCCTTCCTGCTCCTTGAACAAAGCTTCCAGCAGGTCTACGGCCAGTTCCAGCTCGACGGGCTCGCCGTGCCGGTCGAACACGGGCGGCTGCGCGGGAACGACATCCGTTTCACGGTGAACAGGGTCGAGTACCGCGGCCGCGTCGACGGCGACCGCATGGTGGGCCTCGCAAAAGGCCTGACGACGGAGCCGTGGACCGCAACGCTGGTGCCGGTGCGGTGAAGCACGGGGTGTCCGCCCGGCTGGCTGCGCGCAGCCGCCGCACCCGCTGCGATGCAGAAGGCAGCAGCCGTCAGGCGCTATCGAGCCACAGCGCGCGCCAGCCGGCATGTCCCAGGCGCTGCAGGGTCTCGATGTTCCGTCCGTAAATCTCCGCCGCGTCCGGAAACGCCGCGACGGCGCGATCGATGCTGGCCTCGCGCAGCAGGTGCAGCGTGGGATAGGGCGAACGGTTGGTGCAGTTGCCGATATCTTCGTCGGCATTGCCGGCGAAGACGTAGCCGGGATGGAAGCTGGCGATCTGCAGCGTCCCGTCAAGCGCCAGGCGCCGGAGCAACGCATCGGCTTCCGCCAGGAAGAAATGAAAGTCGAGGAAGCCGATCATCGCCCGCGGGTGGATCAGCAGCGTGGTGTCGCACACAGCCGGGTCCGCCTGCGCCAGCGCCTCCAGTTCGTGCCCAAGCGCGGCCAGCAATTCATCGGCGGTCTGCGCCGCCGTCACCGCGTAGCGGATCTGGTCCTTGACGTACACCGCCTTCGCGAAGGGACACAGGTTGAGGCCGATGACCGCCCGCTCGAGCCAGCGGCGCGTGTCCGCCACCACTGCTGCATCGGGACGGCTAGCCCCTGAAGCGCTCGTAGTTGTTCTCGTGGTCATCGAGGTGCTCGCGGAGCATTTTTTCGTATTGCGTGAGAAAGAAGGCCACGGCCGTTTCCTTCTCCGCGGAAAACTGCGCCTGCGATGTTGACTCGGCGTACGCGACGAAGGCATTGAACCGGGTAGCGCCATACAAAAATGCCGCGGCCAGCTTGTCGTGCGGTACCGTCTCGGCGTGTTCGTTCGCCAAATGAATGAAGGCGTCCGCAAGCTCGCGGAACTTCTGGTCGGTGATCGGTTCGCTCATGGCGCGGCTGACCCTGCAGTGAGGAATGAGGTTTGACGCAGCCGTGCATTCTAGAGCCTGTTGCGGACCTGAACGGGCTCCATCACAAAGGATCGCGAAGGATCGCCGCGGCCGCGTCGGATAGAATCTCACTCCCCCGCGCACGCCGCCGCCGAGCCTTCCGATGCTTCCGATGGACACGATGAACCCCGCCGCCCAGCTCTCCAGCAACGTCACCCGCCTCTCCCATCTCGATCTGCCCGGCGCCGGCCAGGTCTGCGTCGAGGGCCGGTTCGCCTACGTCGGCCATATCCCCAACAAGCAGAACCTCGGCACCTCCATCCTCGACGTGTCGGATCCGCGCAACCCGAAGCTGCTGTCGCAGATTTTCCTCGACGACCCGGAGTCGCACAGCCACAAGGCGCGCGTGATCGGCGACCTGATGATCGTCAATTCCGAGCGCAACATGACCGCGATCGGCCGCAAGGCGGAGCAGTTGCCGCCGCTGCGCGCGCGCCTGACCGCCGCGCTCGGCCGCGCGCCCACGGATGCGGAGCTCGCGGCGAAGCTCGGCATCCAGGTTTCCGACATTGCCATGGTCGAAGCGGCGGCGAAGCAGGGCTACCACAACGGCGGCTTCAAGCTCTACGACGTCGCCGACCGGGCGAAGCCGAAGTTCATCGCCCACCAGAAAACCGGCGGCATCGGCGTCCACCGCTTCGACATGGACGCGGACTACGCCTACATCTCCACCGAGATGGAAGGCTACGTCGGCAACATCCTGGTCATCTACGACCTCCGCAATCCGGCGCAGCCCGAGGAAGTCTCGCGCTGGTGGATGCCGGGCCAGCATCTGGCCGGCGGGGAACAGCCCGCGTGGGTCGGCAAGCGCCACCGCCTGCACCACGCGCTGCGCTACGGCGACGAACTGTGGGCCGGCTGCTGGCACGCCGGCATCCGCGTGATCGACGTGTCCGACATCCGCAAGCCGACGACCGTGGCGAGCTACAACTACCATCCGCCGTTTCCGGAGCCCTCGCACACGTTCATGCCGGTGCCCTTCCCCATCGAGGGCAAGCGCATCGGCGTGGCCATCGACGAGGAGGACCACGCGCACGACGCCGAGGAAATGGCGCGCCGCAAAGGGCGCCCGCACGGCTGCCTGTGGACCTTCGACATGACGGACATGGCGAACGTGCAGCCGCTCGCGATGTTCGAGGTGAGCGAGCTCGATTCGCCGTGGAGCCGCGCCGCGCCCGGGCGCTTCGGCGCGCACCAGTTCGCGGAGTTCATGACCGATACGCTGCTCTACTGCGCGTGGTTCGCCGGCGGCCTGCGCATCGTGGACGTCGCCGACCCGATGGCGCCGCAGGAGGTCGGGCACTTCATCCCGGAGCCCGCGCCGGGCAAGGCCGCGCCGCAGAGCAACGACGTCGATCTGGACGATCGCGGCCTCGTCTACCTCGTGGACCGCTACGCCGGCTTCGACGTGCTGGAGTTCAAACGTCCGTGAACGCGGCGACCGGCGAGTTCCGGGTCATGACCTCCGGCGCCTTTACGGCGGCGCATCTCTCGCTGATCCCGGCGGTCGAGCGACTGACCGGGATGAAAGTGGTGACCGTCACGACCTCCATCGGCACCGGCGACACCTCCATCCCGAACCGCCTGCAGCGCGGCGAGATCGCGGACCTCGTCGTCGTCGCCGAACCGGTCATGCGCCGGTTCATCGCCGACGGCCTGGTCATGGCCGAAGGACACGCCCTCGTCGCACGATCCCTGATCGGCCTGGCGGTGCGCGCGGGCGCGCCGAAGCCGGAGGCCGGTTCCGTCGAGGCGCTGCGGAACCTGCTGCTCAAGGCGGCGTCCATCGGCTATTCCGCCAGCGAGAGCGGCAAGTACTTCACCGGCGAGTTGGTACAGCGGCTGGGCATCGCCGATCAGGTGCTGCCCAAAAGCCGCCTGATCGGCGGCGGCGAGCGCGTCGGCGCCGTGATCGCCCGCGGCGAGCTGGAAATCGGCTTCCAGCAGTTGAGCGAGCTGCTGCCAGTGCAGGGCATTGCGCACATCACGCCGCTGCCGCCGGAAGTACAGAAGGTTTCGTCCTTCGTCGCCGGGGTTGCTGCGAGCGCACTGCACCCGGTTGCCGCGCGCGCGGTCATCGCCTTGCTGGCGTCACCCGCGTCCGCCAAGACCATCACCGACAGCGGTCTGGAGCCCGTCGCCGCCCCGTGAGACGAGGGCGCGCCGCAACCAACGCGGCGGCGCCCTACTTCTTTTCCGCGCCGGACTGCGCCATCAGGATGATCTGCACCGGCTCCCAGCGCCCGTCGTTCACGCTGGAGATCGTGATCGGTCCTTCGCGCAGATCGCCGTTGGCGTCGAACGCGATGGCGCCGCTCACGCCGCGCCACTGGACCTTGCCGAGTTCCGGCAGGAAGCGGGCCGGCTCGACCGCGCCGGCGCGCCGCATGGCTTCGGCGATCACGTTCACCGCGTCGTACGCCATGGGCGCGAACAGCTCCACCTCCGCGTTGAACTTCTGCCGGAACGACTGCGCGAACCCGTCGCCACCCGGCAGGCGCTCGCGGGGGATGCCCGGCGCGGACGCCACGGCGCCTTCGCTCGCCTTGCCGGCCAGCGTGATGAAGCGGGGGGTCTTGATGGCGTCGGCGCCGAGGAAGCGCGCCTTGACGCCGAGCGTCCGCAGTTGCCGCAACAGAGTGCCCGCCGTCACGTCACCGCTGCCGCACATGACCACGTCGGGCTGCGCGGCCTGGATACGGCCCAGCGAGGTCTTCATGCCGGCATCGCCGCCCGCCAGGCTTTCGCGCGCCACAATCTTCGCGCCGCCGGCGCGGGCGGCTGCGGCAAACGCGTCCGCCAGGCCCTTGCCGTAGAGGGTTGCATCGTCAACGACCGCGATCTTCTTCGCCCCGCTGTCGAGCGCGAACAGGGCCAGCACCGGCGCCTGCAGGTCGTCGGTCGCGACCAGCCGGAAGGTCGTGCTGTAGCCCTGCCGCGTGTATTGCGGATGCGTGCTGGCAGGCGAGAGTTGCGGAATGCCGGCCTCGGCATAGACCCTGGACGCCTCGATCGACGCGCCGGAATTGATGTGGCCGACCACCGCCACCACTTTCGCGTCCACCAGTTTCTGCGCCACCGCGGCCGCGACAGCCGGCGTCGCCTCGTCATCCACGACGATCAGTTCGAAGGTCACTTTCCGCTTGCCGATCTCCTCGCCGCCGGCATTCAGCCGGTCGATCGCTAGCTGCGCGCCGTTGCGCGCATCGATGCCGATGTGCGCGCCCGACCCCGAGAGCGGCGCGGCGAAGCCAACCCTGACCACCAGCGGCGCGGCTGGCGGCTTGGGTTGCACGGCGGCCTTGGACGGAGGCGGAGGCGGCGCCTCCTTACCGCACCCCGCCACGGTGAGCACCACCGCGGCGACGAACGCAGCGCGAAACAGCAAAACCACAGGGGTCGGCACGGGGGCAGCGCTCCAAAAACGCTAGCGGTATTCGTCCATCAGGATCACCACTTTCCCAAGCACCTTGCGTGCCTGCACGGTCCGCAACGCGTCCTGATACTGCGCCAGCGGAAAAGTGCCCATGATCAGCGGTTTCACCTTGCCCGTGCTGTAGAGCGCGAAGATGTCCTGGTGCACCGCGCGGAGCTTCGCGGTGTCGCGGTCCCGGTAGTCGCTCGCCTGCAGGCCGATCAGGCTGATGTTCTTCACCAGCAGCAGGCCCGCCTTGACCTCGGGGATACGGCCGGCCGCAAAGCCGACGATCACCAGCCGCCCGCTCCACGCGATCGTGCGCAGGCTCGCATCGAATACATCGCCGCCGACCGGATCGACGATGATGTCCACGCCCTGCGGACCGATCGCCTCGAAGACCTGCTGGCGGAAGCCCTCGCGCAGGTCCGGCACGTCGGTGCGCACGACGAAATCGGCGCCCGCCTCGCGCGCGACCTGCGCCTTCTCTTCGGTGCTGACGCTGGCCACCACGGTGGCGCCCTTCGCTTTCGCGAGCTGTACCGCGGCCAGCCCGACCCCGCCGGCCGCACCATTGACCAGCACTTTGTCGCCGGGCTTGAGCGCCGCGCGTTCGACGAGCGCGAGATGCGCGGTCGTATAAACAAGCCCGATCGCGGCGGCTTCCGCAAAGCTCATCGCGTCGGGCATCACCGAGCATTGTCCTGAGGGAATCGCGGCCCGCGTGGCATAGGCGCCGTACTCGGCCTGCGCCATCACGCGGTCGCCAACCTTGAGGTCGCGCACCCCGGCACCCACCGCGGCGACCACACCGGAGAAATCCTTGCCTGGCGCAAACGGACGCTTCGGCAGCTTCTGGTAGGTGCCGGCGATGACCAGCAGATCGGGGAAATTGACGCTGGCCGCCTTGACGTCGATCAGGACGTCGCCGGGCCGCACGACCGGCTCCGGCAACTCGCCGAGTTTCAGGTTTTCCAGCGAGCCATGCTCTTCGACAACCAGTGCTTTCATGCTGCCTTTCAGTCGGGTTTCGCGCCGGAGTCCCGGATCACTTTGGCCCATTTCGGGATTTCGATCTTGATCTGTGCCGTCATCTGCTGCGGGGTACCGCCGAGCACGTCCGCGCCCTGCTGCGTCAGGCGATCGTTGATGTCGGGCAACTTGAGGATCCTGTTGATCTCGGCATTCAGCCGCTCGACGATGGGTTGCGGCAGATTCGCAGGGGCGACCACGCCATGCCAGGTGGACGCTTCGAAACCGGGCACGCCGGCTTCCGCCACCGTTGGCAGGTTGGGCAGGCTCGGCGTGCGCTTGTCGGTGGTCACCGCCAGCGGGCGCAGCTTTTGCGACTTGATGTAGGGCATCACGGACAACGAGGTCGCGAAGATCAACTGGCACTGGCCGGCGAGCACGTCGAACAACGCGGGCGCCGCGCCTTTGTAAGGCACGTGCACCATGCGCGTGCCCGTCATGCTCTGGAAGAGTTCCGCGGCGAGATGGGCCGCCGCGCCGTTGCCGGAAGAGGCGTAGATGAGTTGACCGGGCTTTGCCTTCGCCAGCACGATCAGTTCCTTCACCGTCTTCACCGGTAGCGAGGGATGCACCACCAGGATGTTCGGCTGCGCCGCCACCATCACGATGGGCGTGAAGTCGCGCAAGGGATCGATGCCCGAGTTCTGATAAAGCGTGACGTTGGCGGCGAGGATGGAGTTGTTGCCCATCAACAGCGTGTAGCCGTCGGGCGGCGACTTCACCGCGAGTTCCGCCGCGATCTGCCCACCCGCCCCCGGCCGGTTGTCGTACACGAACTGCTGCCCGAGCCCCTCGGACAGCTTGGCGCCCAGCTGGCGCGTGAGAATGTCGCTGGGGCCACCGGGCGAAAAGCCAATCAGGATGCGGACCGGTTTGGCGGGATACGCGGATTGCGCCGCGGCGGGCGCACCGCCCGCCAGTGTCACCCATGCCGCCGCGGCGAGCACGGCGCTGCTGTGAATAGTCGTCATGTCTCCTCCAGTGCTTTTTTGTGAGCGGCGAGTCTAGCAAACCCCGGCACCCACGGAGAGCACCCATGGCCATTGTGCTAAGCTTCGCGCCACATTTTTCGGTCCCCTTTACGTCCTTTCCGTCCGGAGCCCACCATGAGCCAGGCCAATCGCATCCGCGGCGTGCTGTCGCCCGTCGTCACCCCGTTCAAGAACGATCTGTCGCCCGACGCCAAGCGCCTGATCGGCCATTGTCGCTGGCTGCTGTCGCAGAATTGCGGGCTCGCGGTGTTCGGCACCAACAGCGAAGCCAACTCGCAATCGGCGAAAGAGAAGATGCTGCTGCTCGACGCGCTGGTCGCCGCGAAGATCGACCCTGCGCGCATGATGCCCGGCACCGGCGCCTGCTCGCTGACGGAAACCGTGGAACTGACCTCGCATGCGGTGAAGCACGGCGCGGCCGGCGTGCTGATGTTGCCGCCTTTCTATTACAAGGGCGTGCCGGAGGACGGGCTGGTGCGCTACTTCTCCGAAGTGATTGAGCGCGTGGCCGACCCGCGGCTGAAGATTTATCTGTACCACATCCCCCCGATCGCGGTCGTCGGCATCACGCCGGGCCTCGTCGAGAAGCTGCTCAAGCGCTACCCGCAGCAGATCGCCGGCATGAAAGACAGCTCGGGCGACTGGAGCAACACCAAGGTCTTCCTCGACGCGTTTGCGAAGCAGGGCTTCGACGTCTTCGTGGGCTCGGAGTCCTTCCTGCTCCAGGGTCTGCGCAACGGCGGCGTCGGCACGATTTCCGCCACCGCGAACGTCAACCCGGGCGCGATCGACAAGCTCTACCGCGAGTGGCAGAACGCAGATGCGGACGTGCAGCAGGCGGCGCTGAATCTCGCCCGCGATACCTTCGGCAAGAAGTACCTGATGATCGCCGCGCTCAAGGCCGGTATCGCCCACTTCAGCGGCGACGCCGAGTGGGCCAACACCCGCCCGCCGCTGATGCCGCTGACCGCCGAACAGCAAGCCTCGCTCGCCACGGAACTCGCGGCGATCGGCTTCACGATGCCGGGGCTGAAAGAGATTTACGCCAAGGCTGCCTGATTCAGCGTCCAGCACAAAAAAACGCGCGGTGTTTTCACCGCGCGTTTTTTCTTTGGATATGACCCAGTGACTACTGCGCCTTGCCCTGCAGGAACCGCTGCATTTCCTCGCGCGTGACCTTGCCGTCCTTGTTCGCGTCCATCTTCGAAAAATCGGCGGCGACGATCGGCATGCCCGCTTCCATCTCGGCCTTGGTCAGCGCGCCGTCGCCGTCCTTGTCGGCGGCCCTGAACTCGCGCTCGAAGCGCGCCCGCATATCCTCGCGCGGGACGCGCTCCACCGGCACCATGCCCATGTCGGCGCGCGGCGGCGCAGGCGGCATCCCCGAACAGGCGGCGGCCAGCAGCGCGCCCAGTACCACGGCGGTCGTTACATGGCGCTTCATCGGAACGGCAATTCGATCAGTTCGGGAGCAACCGTGCCGTCCTTGATCCGCAGCCGCCCCACACTGATGGGCAGCGTGAACCGGCGCGGGCCCGCGC
>CAZXNF010000112.1:0-4851 GCA_964641785.1 uncultured Streptomycetaceae bacterium
GGCATCATCGGCCTCGGCCGCTGGGCCAAGGTGCTCACCCGCGCAGTCGCCAAGTCCGACCAGCTGAAGATCGTCGCCGGCTACAGTCGCTCGCAGGAAAAGCGCGACGCCTTCGAGAAGGAAACGGGCGTGCCGGGCGTGCCGGACCTGCAGACCATGCTGGCCAATCCGGACATCCAAGGCTGCATCCTCACGGTGCCCAACGAGCAGCACCTGCTGGTGGCGGAACAGGTCGCCAAGGCCGGGAAGCACGTCTATACCGAGAAGCCGATCGCGCACACGCTGGAAGACGGGCTGAAGATCGCCGCTCTGGAAAAGCAGTATGGCGTTACCGTCACCGTCGGCCACAGCGCGCGCCTGATGGCCGGCATCCGCGCGATCCGCAAGAAGATCGACGCCGGCGAGCTCGGTCGTGTCGCCTTCATCGAGGCCAACTTCTCCAACGAGCGCGCGCTGGAACTCACGCCGCAGACCTGGCGCTGGTACAAGGACCGCGCCCCCGGGGGTCCGCTGTCGCAGCTCGCGATCCACATGTTCGACGTGGTGCACTACCTCGGCGGCGAGATGGTCGAGGCGAGCTCCATGGCCTCCAAGCTCTCGCCCGTCGGTGCCGAAGTGGACGACCAGTCGATGACGCTCGTGAAGTTCGCCGACGGCAAGATCGCCTACGTTGGCTCGTGCTGGACCTCGCCCGGCATCTTCTCGGTGCGCGTGTTCGGGTCCAAGGGGTTGATGCACTATGAGATCGACTTCGGCACTTGGGACACACCGCACCTGCTGCACAAGGCGTCCACGCTCTACATCCAGCGCGGCAAGGATGGCTGGGCGAAGCGCGAGGAACTGAAAATCCCCGAGAGCGACATGTTTCGCGCCGAACTGGAGATGTTCGCCGAAAGCTGCCGCAGCGGCAAAAACTCGGAACTGACCGCACAGAACGCCAACGTTGCGGGCGCCGTCGTCAACGCAGCCCTGCGCTCCATTGACCGCAAGGGCCAGGCCGTGCGCGTGTCTGACATCCTCGACGAAGCGCGCGCCAAGACCGGAGACACCCGCCATGCTGCCTAGCCGCTACTTCATCGACCTCACGCAGCCCGAGATCGCCGCGCAGTTCAAAAAGAACCCGCTGGTCATCCTGCCCGCGGGCAGCGTGGAACAGCACGGCCCGCACCTGCCGACCGGCACCGACATCCACGCGTCCAATGTGATCGGCCACGCGGTCGCGGAACGCATGGACGGTCTCGTGCTACCCGGAGGACCGCTCGGCGTGACGCCGATGCATATGCCCTTCGAGGGCACGATCACGCTGACGCCCGACACCTACCAGCGCGTGGTGGTGGAGACCTGCGCCTCCACCGCGCAGCACGGCGCGAAACGCCTGCTGATTCTCAACTGGCACGAAGGCAATATCCCGTCGCTGGCGATCGCCTCCGAACAGCTGCACCGCGAGCACGGCCTGTCCGTGATCGTGGTCCAGGCCTGTTATGTGGCGGCGGAACTCTACGGCCACGACTGCGGCGGCTTGACGCACGGCGGCGAGATCGAAGCGCTGGCGGTACTCGCCTACCGGCCCGACCTCGTGCATCTGGACCGCATCGATTATTCATCCGACCACTCGCAGGGCCGCCAATGGGACAAGCTGCGCCGCACGCGCAGCTACCAGCCCGTGCTGCGCGACATCAAGACGATCGCACCGACGGGCTGGTACGGCGCGCCGGAGCACGCGACGGCCGCCAAGGGCCTGAAGATGCTGAACGACATCGCCGACGCCATCGCCAAGGAATGCGCCGAACTGTTCAAGCTGCTCGACGAAGCGCAGGGCGGCACGGCGGAGATCAAGCATCTTAAAGTCGCGAGCTGAGCATGGGGGCGGCAAACCCCTCGGCATCGCCGTCAGCCGCACATTGACCGAGAGCCTCACTAACCGCCGGTTGCGGACGACGTTGCAGGTGCTGACACGGCAAACAAGCCGCTAAACCCCGCTTGCGTTCGCCTCTCCGAAGCGCCAGCGTGAATCCGCCGCTCATGAGGCACACTTCTCGTCGCGATCAAGGCCGGCGACGGAAGTCGCGCCGAATTGCTCGCGTGGGAGCTGTCACCGACCACCCGGGACGCCGCCGTGAAGTCGCTGCAGCGGCTGCAGTTCCGCCGCAGACCCGGCTTAGCGCGGCTGTGGCAGCCCACGGTTGCGGCACGAAGTCCGCAAGGCGCACGAGCCCGCGCTCTGGCAGCGTCCGGCGCACCACGCGCCTTTCTTCCTTGTCGTTGGCACCGCCAGCGAAATCACTGGTAACGACCTGCTTCCGGGTCAGGAAGTTGGTTTCGATCCGTTAACCGGTGCAGATGAGGTCTCTGCCTATCGGTGCTGCCGGGCAGCCAACACCCGGCCCGCCGGCTTCTAGCGATCAGCACCCAGTCGCTGTACTGAAACCGGAACTGCCAGGCGTCGGGACTGCGAACGCTGGAGCCGCCGTAGCGGGAGATGATGAACGTGTTGCGGACCACCTTGACTCCGTCGAAGCCGTCATTCGCTGCGGCGCCGCCGCTCCCCGGCTCCGGAATCGCCTGATCGGTCCTGACTGACAATCGGTAGCCACTGTTCGGGTCGCGGAACAGGATGAGCAGCGGGCGATCGGCATCGGCCACGGCCTTCTTCGCGAGGACCAGCAGCACGTCCTAAAGGCCGTCGCCATTGAAGTCCGCGTCCTTGCGAAGGATCACGGCATAGCCGGCGGGAACGAATGAGGCGACTGCACTTGCGGCGCCAGGCGCCGCAGCGCTTTGAGCGAGACGCGCTCCAGCCATGAACAAGAGCAAGCCGAGCACTGCGACACTGCTTCGGAGCGGTTTCATGATGTGGCAGGCGTGCGCGCGCTCAATCAACGATGAACAGGCGGGCGCCCAGCGCGGTGAAAGAACGATGCGCTTCCGCGTGGTCGGCGACCTGATAGCTCATGCCCGGCTTGAGCGTGAAAGTACGGCCGTCCTTCAGCTCGGTATGCAGCTCGCCTTCCAGACACAGCAGGATGTGCCCCTTGTCGCACCAGTGATCGGCCAGATATCCCGGCGTGTATTCGACCATCCGGACGCGGATGCCGCCGAACTCCCGGGTGCGCCAATAGGCCAGCCCCGTTTCGCCGCGATGCTCGGTCCGCGCAACGCTGGACCAGTCGGTCGTGCCGAAGGGGATGTCTGACATTTGCATGGGCTACGCCTGATTGTCAGAGGCCTTACTCGGATCTTCCGTAAGCATTCTACGGAAGGATCTGAGCTACAACCGTTCCGAACACCCTGCACTCATTGGTCACAGATGAAAGTGGCGATCAGTGACATGCTGCAGACTGGGACCGTGCGTAAAAAACCGATCGCTGAGAAAACTTCACGTCCGACACCAATGAACTCCCGTACAGCAGCCGCGGAAAATGGCCGATGATCACGGCGCCGCCGTCACCGCCAGCTCGCGCGCATCGGCCCGACCTTTCTCGTCCACCACCCGCACGAGGTAGCGCCCCGGCTGGGCGGGATGCCACGCGGCCGCGACTCCCGGCTTGCCGGTGCCCACGAAGCTGTCGTTCACGAACCAGTAGAGCGTGCCGACATCCGCATCCGCATTGGCCGCTAGCGGCACCACATTGCGCTCCGGCTGCGATTCGCGCATCACGTACGCCGCGCCCCGCACCGGCGCGGTGATCGCGGGCGCCGGACCCTCCGCGCCGCTGCCCGCGCATTCGCCCGCTGGCGGCGTGCGCCGCGGCATGCCCGCCTGGGAGAAGAGTTTCATCAGGTCCGACGGCCAGTATTCGTAGACCGCCTGCTGCACGTGCGCGGTGTCGTAAGGGGGACAGGCCACGCGGCCGGTACGGGTGTCGACCATCACGGCACGGTGCACATCGCTCACCCGGATCGGCGAGCGGCCGGGGACGTACCAGGTTGTCGCCCGCAGCGGGCACCACACGTTGGGGAGGTCGCCCGACGCCGCGCAGACCTCCACGCGCGCGAGGTTCGCCGGCGAGCGGAACGCCGGCGCCTGCAGGTCGCGCTGCTCTGCCGCGATCGCATCGACGATCTGGAAGAACAGCGGCGCCGCGGCCTGCAGCCCGACGAAGGCCGGATTGCCCTCGCCGCTGAAGTTGCCGACCCACACCGCCAGCACGTAGGGGCCGAAGATGCCCGCCGACCAGGCGTCACGGAAACCCCATGATGTGCCGGTCTTCCACGCCACTGGCACCCGCGTCCTCGCCCCCACCATCACGCCCTCGGGGCGCGGGTTGTCGCGCAGGATGTCGAGCGTCATGAAGCTCGCCTCCTCCGACAGCAGGCGCACGCCGTCGCTCTCGGGTTCGGCGGCCTGGTAACGCAACGGCTTCCAGACACCGCGGTTGGCGAGCGTGCCGTACAGCGTCACCAGTTCCTCCATCGTCACGTCGCCGCCGCCCAGCGCGAGGGCCAGGCCGTAGTGCTTTTCCGGCGCGAGTTTCGATACGCCGGCCCGCTTGAGGAATTCGTACAGCGTCGGGCTCGACAGCCGCGACGCCAGCCCGACCGCCGGCACGTTGCGGCTGCGGATCAGCGCGTCGCGTGCGGCGATCGGGCCGACGAAACCGCCGTCGAAATTCTCCGGGCTGAACGGGCCGAACGCCGTGGGCGCATCCTTCAGCACCGACAGCGGATGGATCAAGCCCTGGTCCATGGCCAGTGCGTAGATGAAGGGCTTCAGCGTCGAGCCAGGCGAGCGCTTAGCCTGCGTGCCGTTGACCTGACCGCCGATCGCCGCGTTGAAGAAGTCCGCCGAGCCGACGACCGCCTTGACCTCCATCGAACGCGTGTCGATCAGCAGCGCGGTCGCGTTCTCGA
>CAZXNF010000112.1:4861-9061 GCA_964641785.1 uncultured Streptomycetaceae bacterium
CGCGGCTCGCGGCATCGAAAGCGGAGGCGTCGAAGGGGCGCGCCGAATAGCCCGCGCCCTCGATCGCGGCGAGCATCGCGTCGGGGTCGCCCCCATTGGCATCGAAATCGATGCCGACGCGGCGGCTGCGCTCAACGTAGCGCCGCACCTGGCGCTCCAGCGTGCGCTGCAGGCGCAGATCCAGCGTGGACTGGATTTCCCGCACGCCGTTGGCCGCCGCGTCCCGGGTGAGCACAGCGTTGACCGCATGCGGCGCGAGAAACGGCAGCTCTGCCGTGCCGCGCAGGTTGAGCGCCAGCGCCATCAGGCCGCGTTGCGGTTCCGCACCGGGATGGCGGGCAACCCAGCGCGTAAACAGGCGCAGCCGCGCCTGCACCGACGCATCGACCGGGGTGCGCCCCAGCGCGCGCCGCGCGGGCGACTGGGGAATCACCGCCAGCGTCAGCGTCTCCGGCAGCGCTAGCGCGCGCGTGGGCTTGGCGAAATGGATCAGGCTCGCAGCGGCCACGCCCTCCACATTGGCGCCATAAGGCACCAGGTTGAGATAGGCCTCCAGAATCTCGCGCTTGGAATAGCCGGCTTCGAGTGCGACAGCGCTGGCGATCTGGCGCAGCTTGCCGCCGACCGTGCGCGTGTTGGTACGGTCCAGCAGCCGCGCGAGCTGCTGGGTGATGGTCGAGCCGCCCTGGCGCGGACCGCTGACGGCATAGGTGCGCCAGGCGCCGCGCGCCAGCGCCACCGGGTTTATCCCGGGATGCTGGTAGAACCAGCGGTCCTCCTGCAGCAGAAAGGCTTCCACCACTTCCGGCGCGATCTGCTCGAGCGGCAGCCACAAGCGATAGCGCTCGTCGGCCGCCAGCGTGAGGCGCAGGAGTTGCCCGTTCGCGTCGTAGACCGCCACCGACGAGGTGTAGCGATTCGCCAGCGGCGCCTTGGGCCACAGGCGCACGACCGCCAGCGCGACGAAGAGCGTGACGAGCCCGGCGATAGCCCATCGCCAGCGGCTGCGACTCATCGGTGCGGCCAAGCCGGATCCCTTACCGTTTCTCGACCGTGATCTTCGATCCCAGAGAGCGCGCCTGCACCGGCCGCTCGTACATCGATTCGCCGTAGGCCGGTGGCACGGTGAAGGTGCCGGTATTCGTGGCCTTGATGCGGTAGGCGAACTCCTGGAATTCGTTGCGCACGGTGCCGTAGAGCACCACGCGGTCCTCGCGCAGGTCGGCTAAATCCGGCACCCAGGTTGAGCGGGCGACACCGATCGGCGCCTTCCAGGGCTGATCCGCGTTTTCCTCCTCCTCGCTCTTCTTCGCGGGCGGCGGATTGAGGACGAGGTCGAAGCCGCCGGGCAGCAGGTCCACCAACGCGATGTTCTCGATCGCCTCGCGCTGGATCGCGCGGAACTTGAGCCGCACCTCGATCTCGTCGCCGACCTTGACCGATTTCACCGGCTTGCCGGCGGCATCCACGTACTCGCGCAGCACCTCCAGGCCGTTCTTGATCTCCTTGTCGGGCAGCCCGCGGTCGAAGCCGGCCTGCACGGCGAGCGTGTAGGCGTTGAGGTCGCCCTTGTTGGTGAACTGCAGCTTCGCGGCCTCCGGCGAGAACACCGCGCGCGGGATCAGGCCGGGCGGCAGCGTGAGTACGCGCGATTCCCCCTTCTGCAGGATTTCGTTGATGGCCAGGTTGCCGAACGACTGCCGCTCAGCCGCCTTCGCGTAGGCGTCGAGCGCGAGAATGGCCTGCGCGGAGGAGTAGGTGTTGTAGTAACCCTGGCTGATCGGCTGGACCAGCGCCTCCAGAGTATCCGGCTTGAGCTGCGGCAGCCGCTCCGGGAAATGCCGCGAGAGCACGTACAGGATCTGCGCATCGCGGCCGAGCGGGTCGTAGTAGTTCTCCCACTTCGCGTCGCGGTTGAGCGCGCCGATGCGCAGATCGCCGATGAAGCGGTCGGCCAGCCGCTGCTGCTTCATCAACTGGTAGCTCGCGGCCAGATAGGCGGCGGCGATATCCTGCGCGTAGGTCTTGGCGTGGTTCGTCTCCAGACGCTTCTGCAGCGCGGCCGCAAAGTTGGTCGTCACCACGCCCTGGCGCGTCAACAGGTAGATCGCATAGGCCCGCGTGCGCTCCTCGGCCAGCGAGCCGCCTTCGCTCGCCGCCAGCGTCCGCAGCCAGTTGTTGCCGCTGACCAGCATGTCGGGCGGCACGATGCGGCCCCGCTCGCGCGCTTCGATCAGGAAGTGCATCGCATAGACCGAGGCGTAATCCGCCACGTGCCCGTTCGCGGCCCACAGCCCGAAAGCGCCCTCCCCGTTTTGCCGCGAGCGCAGGACCGCGATCACATCTTCCAGCGAGCGATGCTCTTTGGACTTCACATAGCCGAATTCCGGCCGTTCGCCCAGCACCAGCGCCGGCATGCCCATGCTCACCAGTTGCTCGGTGCAGGAGTAGGCAAAGTTGCCGAGGTAGGTCACAAGGCCATGCGCGAGCGTGAGCGGCACATACGAAATGCTCGCCTCCAGCTTGCGGTAGTGCGGATACAGGTTGCGGGCGACGGGCGCCTCCGTCGTACCGTTGCGCACCGTGCCTGTCGTGAGCTGCACAAAATAGGGCTGCGCCGGACGGACGCTGACATCGGTGCCGAGCTTGGCGCTCTTCTTCCCGATATTCGCGGTGAATGTCAGGTTGCCGGACCCTAGCTCGTCCTTCACCCGCACGCGGAAGCTCGTCACGCCCTCCCGCAGCTCGCCCACTTTAAGAGACACCGACGCCGGGCCGATCACTTCCAGGTGCGCCGATGTGGCGAGCGCCACCGTCAACTGCGCGTCCGCACCGGAACCGATCACGTTGTTGGATACGCCCACGCTGACGTCGAACTCGTCGCCGGGCGTGACCGTGGTGGGCGCATTCGGCGACAGCACGAAGTCCCCGCGCACGGTCGTCTTCTTCTCGAACACGCCGATCGCGTCGTCGCTGACCGCCACCGCCATCACGCGCAGCGTGCCGTTGAACGACTCGGGCACCTGCCACGTCAGCTCCCGTTCCTGCGGACCGCTGTCCACGATGCCGGACCACCAGGCGACCGGCTTGTCGCGTTTGCGCTTGAACGGATTGAGATGTTTCCCGAGCGCGCCGTCGGCGTCGCCACCAGGGGCGGCGGCGGCCATGAAGCGTTTGAACTCCGGCAGGATCAGGTCGAGGATCTGCGAAGTACGCACCTCCAGCGCCCGCTTCTGGAAGAAGAAGCCGAGCGGATCGGGCGTCTTGTAGCGCGCGACCTGCAGGATGCCCTCGTCCACCGCGATCAGCACGATCCGCGCCGGGCGGTCGGTCGAGTAGCGGAACTTCACCACGTCGCCGGGTTTCACGAGGTCCGGCACCTTGACCGTGGTCTTGAGCCTCCGGCGGTCGAGATTGACCGAGAACGGCTGCACGCCGTAGGCGAGCGGGCTGGCGTAGATTTCGTCCGAACCCGGGTCGCGGATGAAGGTCACCGTGACGTAGCCGTTGCCTTCGAAATCCTTCGGCAGGCGGATCTTCTGCGTCGAGGCCGTGGTGGTGGTCTTGAACCACTGGTGCGCGTAGACGCGTTCGCGTTCGATCGTGATGAGACCCGCGCCGACGTACGGCGCCTGGATGGCCAGCTCGATTTCCTCGCCGGCGGCGAAGTCCTGCTTGCTCAGCTTCACCTGCAGTTCGGCGTTCTTTTCCAGCGACCGCGCAAGGTTGGCGGCGCCCGCCACGTCGTAGGTCACCCGCGTCAGGTCCTGCCCCTGCGCATCGCGCACCACGTAGGCGTAGCTGCCCGGCTTGTCGGTCGCCAGCGCGAGCTTCATGCCTTTGGCGGAAATGGTCAGCGGCTGCTCGTCGAGCGTGACCTTCTTCTCGCGCGATTCGTAGCGATAGGTGCCGTTGTCCTGCTTCGTCAGCACGGACACGAAGCGGCGTTCGACGTGCACGAGCTTCAGGTCCTTTACTTCGGTCCGCTTCACGTTCGGATCGATCGCGGCCAGTTCCACCTCGCGCCTGCTGCCGCGGGACACGTAGTTGAGCGCGCCGTCCGTCTTGTAGCCGACGAGGTACGGCAGGTTCGACACGAGGGCTGCCGTTTCCGCGGACACGCCGCGGCCACCGTCGGCTTCGAAACCCTGCGCGACCAGATGCAGCCGGTAGGTCGCGCGGGCGAAGCGGCCCAGGTTC
>CAZXNF010000113.1:0-9025 GCA_964641785.1 uncultured Streptomycetaceae bacterium
CGTCACGCAGGTACCCGACGACGCAAAGCCAGGCACGCCTGCGGCGCCGGCGGCCAGCTTTTCCAGCGCGGCCTGCGTGACCTCCAGTCCTTCGACTTCGATCTGCCGGATCACCTTGGTCTCGCTGGCCAGCGAGGTGAGCGCGGGCGTGATGACGATCGCCGCGATCTTGAGCGCATCCCCGCTGCCGACGACGATGCCGGTCGCGGTGCCGTGGGGCGTCGGGAACAGATGCGCGCGCAGCGACGCGATCTTGACCGGCTGGCCCAGCCGGATTGAAGCCCGGCGCTCGATTTCAGGGATGAAGCGGTCGAGCGGCGCCAACCAGGGCACCAGCACCGCAAGGGCCAGCACGATGCCGGCGACCCACAGGCCGCGGCGCAGCCATTTCCCGGGCTTCACCACGGAAGAGCACCTTGAAAACTCTCACAAAAATGCCACAGGCCCATGATTTTCCTGCATTTCGATTTGACCCTTGCCGCGGGCGTCCCTAAAATACGCGGCTTTTCCGGCTCTCACCAGCCGGATATTCCCTGATAGCTCAGTTGGTAGAGCGACGGACTGTTAATCCGCAGGTCCCAGGTTCGAGCCCTGGTCGGGGAGCCAGATACTACAAGGGGTTAGCCAACCGGCTAACCCCTTTTTTTCTTGCCTGAGAAGCTTTTGAATTCACTTCCCGCCTGCTCGGGAATGACGAAATCACCTGCCGCGTGCAGCGGCGGGCATCGCCAGGATGCGCGAGTACGCGGCTATCACCTCGGAGCTGCGGAGCACCGAGGTGTGGTTCTCGGTAAAGCCGAGGACCTCCAGCGCATCGCGAACAGCATCCGGATGAAGCTGGCTCGTCACGGCGATGGTGCCGTCGGTGGCCCGGTCCGGCGGTTGCTTGGGATCGGTCTGCGCATAGAACAGGTAATACGCGGTCGCCGATGGCAGCGGTCGGGCGAAGATCGCTTTCTGGAATTCGCTGTTGGTCTGCATGTCGATCCACGACGGGACGACGGCCGGGGAACGCCGGACGCCCAGGCTCGCCGCCGGGTGGCCCTGCCGCGGCGTCACGATGGAGACGAACACCGGGATGTAGCCGTTGTCCAGCGCACTGGCGTTGCGTTGGATGAAGTCGCGCGCGACCAGCCCGCCCATGCTGTGCGCGGTCACGTAGACGCGGCTGGCGCCGTACTCCCGCTGCAGCGCCGTGACGCAGAGCTCCAGCACCGCCGCCGAACTGGCGAGCCGCTGTCCAGACGGGTAAACGAAGCCCCAGGGCTGGAAGCGCGTGCGGTCGAGCCCGTCGATCATGGCGCGCCATTCCCATGGATTTCCGCCCGCGCCGCTGACGAACAGCACCGGGATCCGCTGCGGATCGTAAGGTTCGAGGAAGAACACGCCGATGCCGACGTTGACCAGGAATTCGAACGGCTGCCAGAGCCCCATGCTACCGCTCTCGGCCGAGAAGCGGTCGTCGTCGAGGCCCGTCACTTCGCCCACCCAGACCGGCAGCGGCCGCAGTACTACTTTCGGCAATCCCTGCGCCGCCGCGGCCGTCTGCTGGTCGAGGCGGCCGGCAGGTGCCAGCGTCAGGCCGAGCTTGGTCACGCCCTTCCAGCCCTGCGCGATCGTGACCGGCTCCGGCAGGATCACCGCGGGCTCGTCGTCGTCGGGACGGAGGTTGTCGTTGCGGTCCGCGAAGGCGCCGATGCGGTAGCGCTGGCCAGCGCCGAGCCGCATCAGGAAGTCCTGCTGCGTCGCGAGGTGCACGTAATTGTTCGCAACCCAGTCGCCGTCTTCTTCCCGCAAGGCGAAGACCACCACGGTCGCGGTATCGCTCTCGTCATGCACCACCTTGCCGGCCACGCCCCCGGCCGTTGCCGCGGCCCGCAGGTCGCGATGCAAGGCCAGCAGATTGCAGGAACTCAGGAACAGCACCGCCGCGGCGAGCGCGGCGGCGGTGCAGAGCCGTTGACCGAAAAGACTGTTGTCCATGGGAGTGTCTACAAGGTGTCACAAAAATAGGTGTCACAAAGGCGCGCCCTCATCCCCAGCCCTTCTCCCCAAGGGAGAAGGGGGTCTTCCCTCTCCCCCGGGGAGGGAGGGATCGAGGGTGAGGGCGCAATATTGAGACAGGCTACAACGAACAGCAGAGCGAAGAAACATGGGGTGCACTATGAAGGCAGAAAGTCGATCTTACAGCGAAGCATGCGGACCGCACGCCGGCGACCACGAATGCTTGCGCATGGGAATGGCCGGCGCTACCTTAGCCCGCGACCGTCCAGCCCCGAAGCCCCGCCATGACCACGCCCACTGTACTGCGCTACAACGCCCCCGCCCGCTGGTTGCACTGGATCACCTCGGCCCTCGTGCTGGCCGTCATCATCCCGGCCGGGATCTGGATCGTCTATTTCGAGCCGGCCGACGAGGCGTTCAAGATGCGCCTCTACAACGCGCATGAAAGCCTGGGCGTAACCGTCTTCGCGCTGGTCGTGATCCGCCTGCTCTATCGTTGGCGCAACCCGCCGCCTCCATTGCCTGCCGACACGCCCGCGTTCGTCCGCATTGCCGCGCACGCTACGCACTGGGGCCTCTATGCACTGCTCATCCTGATGCCGGTCATCGGCTTTCTCGCGACCAATGCCTGGGGCTTTCCGCTGTCAGTCTTCAACGTGCTGCCGCTGCCCGTCCCGCTGGGCAAGAATGAGGACCTGGCCAAGACCCTGTCCTTCCTGCACTGGTGCGGGGCCATCGCCATCGGGCTGCTGATCCTTGGACATTTGCTGGGCGTGGTCTATCACACCTGCATCCGCCGGGACGGTCTGCTACGTAGGATGCTCTGAGCGCCTGTTTCAACGACACGACAGGGGTTTTTCCCCTCTCACGACCCTGCCGAACTCGGGTATCCTGCCGCCTCCCGAAACGCCTGACGTCCTACCCGGTCAGGCGTCCCAGCCCGGCCCCTACTGGAAGTCAGACGTACGCATGGAAGGATCGCTGCACACCGCCCCCGGCTTTGCCTTGCGCTGGCGGCGGCTCGGCTTCGCCGCCCTCGTCCTCGGCAGCGCCGCCGCCCTGTTCGCCCTGATGGCGGCCACCCTGTTCCCCGCCGGCCCCGACCCGATCGGCATCGGCATGCTGCTGTTGTTCGCCGTGACGCTGCCGTGGACGACGATCGGCTTCTGGAACGCGGTCATCGGGCTCGGCCTCATGATTTTTTCGCGCGACCCGGCGGGACTGCTGGTGCCGCACCTGCGGAGCATCGCGGGAAACGAGAAGATCGAGAGCGCCACGGCGCTGGCGATCTGCATCCGCAACGAAGACACAGCGCGCCTCTCGCGCAACCTCAACTGGATGCTGCAAGGGCTGGTCGCCTCCGGCGAGGCGCGCTGGTTCCATCTCTACATCCTCAGCGACAGCAACGAGTCCGGCGTCTTCGCGGCGGAGGAAGCCCTGGCCGCCGCGCTGTCGGAACGATTCGGCGCGGCGCTGACCGTGACGTACCGCCGCCGCGAGCACAGCGTCGGCTTCAAGGCGGGCAACCTGCGCGACTTCTGCGAGCGCTGGGGCAGCCTGCACCAGTACGCCATCGTCTTCGACGCCGACAGTGTGATGACGCCACCGGCGATGCTGCGCCTCGTCCGCATCATGCAGGTGCAGCCGCAGATCGGCATTCTGCAGACGCTCGTCACCGGCCTGCCGAGCGCCAGCCCCTTCGCGCGCATCTTCCAGTTCGGCATGCGCTTCGGCATGCGCTCGCACACGCTGGGTGCGGCGAGTTGGCAGGCGGACTGCGGACCGTACTGGGGCCATAACGCCATCCTGCGGCTTGCACCCTTCATCGAGCACTGCCATCTGCCGGTGCTGCCGGGCCAGCCGCCGCTGGGTGGTCACGTGCTGAGTCATGACCAGCTCGAAGCGGTGCTGATGCGGCGCGCGGGCTTCGAGGTGCGCGTGCTGCCCGAAGAAGAAGGCAGTTGGGAAGAAAACCCGCCGTCGCTGCTGGAGTTCATCCGGCGCGACCTGCGCTGGTGCCAGGGCAATATGCAGTACTTCCATTTCCTGACGATGCCCCGCCTGTTGCCGGTCAGCCGCTGCCAGCTCGCCCTCGCCATCGCCATGTACGCCGGCTCGCCGGCGTGGCTGGGCTTCATGCTGCTGGGCCTCGCGCGCAATGCGCCGATGCGCGCCGACCTGGGTCTCATCCTCTTCGTCACGACGCTGGTGATGGCCTTCGCGCCAAAGTTAGCCACGCTCTTCGATGTGCTGGCACGCAGCGCCTCGCGGCGAGCTTATGGCGGGGTGCCGCGCATCGCTGCCGGCGCCCTCCTCGAACTCATGTTCTCAATGCTGATCGTGCCGATCTCCGCGGTGGCGATGACGGTGTTCGTCCTCGGGCTGCCGTTTGGCCGCACGATCGGCTGGGGCGCCCAGCAGCGCGACGCGGAGGGCATACCTTTCGCGATGGCGGCGCGCAAGCTGTGGCCGCAGACGCTGTTCGGAATCATCATCGGCGTGTGGCTGTGGAAGGTGGCGCCCGGCGCCATCTGGTATGGCCTCCCCTTTATCTCGGGCCTCGTCGGCGCCATCCCGATCGCCATGCTTACGGCGTCTCCCGCCGTCGGCCGCGCGCTGGTCGCCATCGGGCTGTGCCGCATTCCCGAAGAAGCGCCGCAGGCGACAGGCCAGCCGCTGAGCGGCCTCTTCATGCCGTTCGCCTCGGCGACGCGGGGAGCTTCGGAATGAAACGCGCCTGTCTGGCGGTTCTGCTACTGCTGGGCGGCTGGGGCGCAGGCACAGCGGCGCCGGTCGCGGTGGATTTCGTCAACGCGACACGGGCCACCAGTTGCGCGGAAGAAGACAACGTTTACATCAAGCTTCTGGGCAAGGGGGTCACCGCCTTCCGCATCCGCGCGGAGCATCCGCCCTACATCGCCACCGTGCTCGAGGACAGCACCGCGCCCGATTTCACGACCTGCGACATGTCCAGCGATCCAAGCTTTCCCTTCACACCGCGCACCGTCGTGCTCTACGAAGACGCCCGCATCCGCCTGGTCGGGCATACCTTCCCCACCTTCTGGCGACCCGAGACGGTGGATTTCCGCGTCGGCGCGCGCAACGAGCCCGGCCTGCACCTCGTGCAGCTCCTGAAGCGGGCACCCGCGCGCGATATTGAAATCCTCGTGGTTTATCCGTCGGATGGTTATTGGCGCTTGAAACCCCTGCCGCCGCCGGCGCTGGCCGAAAGCGCCTACGGCAGTTCCTTCCTGTTCGGGCCCATCGAGCAGGATGGCCGCCCCTTCGTCGCCATCCGCCGCATCGCCTTCGATCCCGCGACGATGACCTTCCGCGTCGCCTTCCGCAACGGCAGCCGCGGCGTGCTCAAGGTCAGCGATGCCACGCGGACCGGGACGAGCCTCGCGCTCACCCTCGACCCTCCCGTCGCGGCCGGAGGCCCCTTCGCCGCGCTGCGCTCGATGTTCGTGACGACCGCGCAGGCAGACGTCGCCGTCGCCGCCTGGGCCGGTGGTTCCTCACCAATTATTGAATTCAAGGGAATAAAAGCCCGCGCCGTACGGTTCGGACGGGTGGAACCCTCGCAGCACAACCTGAGCGCCCCCGATCTCGTTTTCGACCGCTTCGCGACCGCGGCGCCGCGCCAGCCCTCCCGCACCCCGTAAATCGCAGAAGCCGCGCATGACCGAAACCAGCGCAGCACCCCTGCCGGAACCCCCGCCCGAGGACAGCCCCGAGTGGCTGGGCCTGCTGGCGTGGCGGCGCGAGGGACGCCCGCTGATCGCCGACACGCCGCTAGTCAGCCTCTACGGGCCGCTGTGCGCTGCGCGTGGCCGTCCGTCCTTCGCGATCGGTCACCTCGCGCAGAGTCTGGATGGCCGCATCGCCACGGCGGCAGGACTGTCCAAGTGGCTGAGCGGCCCCGAGGACCTGCTGCACACGCACCGCATGCGCGCCCTGGCCGATGCGGTGGTGGTCGGCGCCAACACCGTGCTGCACGACGACCCGCAACTCACCGTGCGGCGCTGCGGCGGCGATCATCCCGTGCGCGTGGTGATCGATCCGGACCGCCGTCTCGACGGCAGCCAGCGCGTCTTCCGCGACGGCGCGGCGCCGACGCTGCTGCTGGCCGCTACCGACTGCGCCCGCAGCGGAGAAACGCTGGGACAGGCGGAAGTCGTGCCGGTGCCACGCGGCGCGTCGGGCCTCGATCCGCAAGCCATTCGCCACCTGCTGGCCGAGCGCGGACTGCACTGGCTCTTCATCGAAGGCGGCGGCGTCACCATATCGCGCTTCCTCGCCGCGGGCGCGCTCGACCGCCTGCAGATCACCGTGGTGCCGCTCATCCTCGGGTCCGGGCGGCCCAGCATCGTGCTGCCGGAGATCACCGACCTGCGCAACAGCCTGCGGCCGCGCACCCGCCGCTTCGTGCTCGGCGACGATGTCATGGTCGAGTGCGACTTCAATGCCTGATACCGCGCAGGCGTACTGGAGCCTGGGTGCCGGCCGCGGCGAAATCCGCACGGCGCCGCTCCGTTCACCTGGGCCGGATGAAGTGCTGGTGCAGACGCTGAAAAGCGGCGTCAGCCGCGGCACGGAAAGCCTGGTGTTCCGCGGACTGGTGCCAGCCAGTCAATACGCCGCGATGCGCTGCCCGTTCCAGGAAGGCGATTTCCCCGGTCCGGTGAAATACGGCTACGCCTCGGTCGGCCGCGTCGAAGCGGGCCCTGCCGAGTTGCTCAGACGGCGCGTCTTCTGCCTGCACCCGCATCAGGACCGCTACGTCGTCCCGGCGAACGCGGTGACGCCGCTGCCGGACGCGGTGCCGGACGCGCGCGGCGTGCTCGCGGCCAACATGGAAACAGCGGTCAACGGCTTGTGGGACGCGTCGCCGCGGCTCGGCGACCGCATCGCGGTGGTCGGCGCCGGCGTGGTCGGCTGCCTCGTGGCCGCACTGGCCGCACGGATTCCGGGTGTGCGGGTCGAACTGATCGACACCGATCCGCGCCGCGCGGCCGTGGCCACACGGCTGGGCTGCACTTTCGCCACGCCCGCGCAGGCCACCGGCGACGCGGACCTCGTCATTCATGCCAGCGGCAGCGGCGAAGGCCTCGCCACCGCGCTGGGCCTCGCCGCGTTCGAAGCGACGGTGCTGGAGATGAGCTGGTACGGCGATCGCGCCGTCACGCTGCCGCTGGGCGAAGCCTTCCATGCGCGGCGGCTGACGCTGAAATCTTCGCAGGTCGGTGCGGTGGCCCCCGCGCAGCGGGCGCGCTGGAGTTATCGCCGCCGCCTGGCACTCGCACTCGAGTTGCTCGCCGCTCCCGCCTTCGACATCCTGCTCACCGGGCAGAGCCCGTTCGCGGACCTGCCCGCTACCCTCGCCCGTCTGGCCGAAAAGCCCGACGGCGCGCTGTGCCACGTCATCACCTATTCCTGAGTCCGGAGTTTTTCCCATGTACAGTCTTGCCGTTTCCGACCACATCATGATCGCCCACAGCTTCACCGGCGAGATCTTCGGCCCAGCGCAGCAGATGCACGGCGCCACGTACGGTGTGGAAGTCGAGTTCCGTCGCGAGGCACTCGATGCAAACGGCCTCGTGTGCGACATCGGTCTTGCGCTGCAGACCTTGCACGACGTGCTGGGCGGGCTCAACTTCAAGAACCTGGACGAACTGCCGGAACTGCGCGGCAAGAACACCACCACGGAATTCATGGCCGGCGAAATCTTCCGCCGCCTGAAAGTGAAAGTTGCTGCGGGCGCGGTCGGCCCCGGCACGGCGGGCGCGTTGGCGTCGCTGCGCGTCGTGCTGCGCGAATCGCCGGTGGCGTGGGCCGCTTTCGAAGGCCCTTTGTCTTAATGGCACTCGCGTTCCTGGTTCCGGGAGCGCTCGATCAGCTCACCGGCGGCTATCTCTTCGACCGCAAGGTGGTGGAAGGTCTGCGCGCGCGGGTCCGGACGGTGAATGTCATCGAACTCGCGGGCCGCTATCCCGACGCGGACAACACAGCCCGTGCCGCCGCCACCCAGGCTCTGGCCAGTTTGCCGGATGACGGCATCGCCGTGATCGACGGTCTCGCGTTGCTGGCCTTTGCCGATTGCCTGGAACGCGAAGCGCAGCGTCTGCGCGTCGTTGGCTTCATCCACCATCCACTTTCCCTCGAAACCGGTTTGAGTCCGGCCGAGGCGCAGGCATACGCAACGTTCGAAGCACAGCTCTGGCCGCGCTTGCGCGGCCTCCTGTGTTCCAGCGCGCACACCGCGAGCACCGTCATCGCCTCGGGCATCGCCGCCGATCGCGTGGCGGTCGCGACGCCCGGCACCGACAAGCCATCGCTGCAGCCGGCACGCCGCTCGCAGGGTCCATTGCACCTGCTCGCGGTCGGCACCATCACGCCGCGCAAGGGCCATCTGCTGCTCATCGAAGCGCTGGCCGGGCTCCGCGACTTCGACTGGCGCCTCACCTGCATCGGCAGTCTTACGCGTGATCATGCGACTGTTTCTGCTCTGCGTCGCTTGATCGCTGAACAGGGTCTCGGTGACCGCATCGCCTTGCAGGGCGAGCAGCCGCAAGCAGTGCTTACCGCCGCCTACCGGGACGCCGACCTCTTCGTGCTGCCCTCCTATTACGAGGGCTATGGCATGGTCTATGCAGAGGCCCTCGCGCACGGATTGCCGATCATCGCCACCAACGGCGGCGCCATTCCCGATACGGTGCCGGCCAGCGCGGCCCTGCTTGTCCCGCCCGGAGACGTGACCGCGCTCCGGAATGCGCTGCGCTCGCTGTTCTCGGATGCAAATCTTCGCGCCCGTCTCGCGGCGGGCGCAGCACAAGCTGCCGCATCGCTTCCCGATTGGCCCACGGCGGTAGATCGCTGGGCCGCTGCACTCGACAGGCTGGCCGCATGATCGGTTTCTCAGCGGACTGGCTGCAAAGGCGCGAGCCCTTCGATACGGCCGCGCGCGATGTGGGCCTCGCCCGCCGTTTTGGTGCCGCGCTGGGCCGCGGGCAGAATGAAC
>CAZXNF010000114.1:0-9005 GCA_964641785.1 uncultured Streptomycetaceae bacterium
ACTGGGTGTGTCCGCTGATCGAGGAATCGGAAACGCTGCAGCTCGAAACCGCGCTGGCGACGCACGCGCACCTGCAGCAGACGTTTCCCGAGCTCCGGGTGGGGCTGG
The DNA here is from genome assembly GCA_964641785.1 of uncultured Streptomycetaceae bacterium. GTDB lineage: Bacteria > Pseudomonadota > Gammaproteobacteria > Burkholderiales > SG8-41 > CAZXNF01. The sequence goes on from CAZXNF010000114.1 coordinate 109, forward strand.
CGCACGGCCGTCTGCCCGCCGCGAAAAAGGCGGCGGTGATGCAGGCCTTCCATGCCGGTGCGCTGCAGTTGCTGGTTGCGACCACGGTGATCGAAGTCGGCGTGGACGTGCCCAATGCCAGTCTGATGGTGATCGAGAACGCCGAGCGCATGGGCCTCTCCCAACTGCACCAGTTGCGCGGCCGCGTCGGCCGCGGCGCCACTGCCAGCGCCTGCATCCTGCTCTATCAGAACCCGCTCACGCCGATGGCGCGCGAACGGCTGAAAATCGTGTTTGAGAACACCGACGGATTCGAGGTGGCGCGACACGACCTGCGGCTACGCGGCCCCGGCGAACTGCTGGGCGCCCGCCAGAGCGGCGTGCCCATGCTGCGCTTTGCCGATCCCGAGAACGATCTGGGCCTGCTGGAAGCCGCCCGCACGGCCGCCGCGGAGCTGCTGTCAGCGGAGGACGCGGGCTCGCGCGCCTGCGCCGGGCGCCATCTGGAGCGCTGGCTCGGCAGTCGCGAAGAGCTGCTGCGGGCCTGATGCGATAATCGCCGCCCATGGTAAATGCGAACGCGCGTGATGACGGGTGGCAGCCGGCACCGCCCTGCTGGGATGTCCGGCTGCGGCGGTGGCTGATCGACCGCGGTTCGCTGACGCGCCGTCTGCAGGCACGCTGCCGGCGCTTCAGCGTCGAGGTGGTCGCGCAGCGCCTGCTGCCGGCGACCCGCGACGAGGGCCTGCTGCTCGGCGTGCCGCGCGCCCAGCGCGCACTAGTGCGCGAAGTAAGGCTCCTGTGCGATGGCCTGCCGGTCGTGTTTGCCCGTTCCGTGCTGGCGCACCGCAGCCTGCGGGGTCCGTGGCGGATGGTGGGCGGCCTCGGTACCCGGCCGCTCGGCGCCGCGGTCTTCGCCGATCCCACGGTGACGCGTCAGCCGTTGCACTTTTCTCGCGTGGGCCACGGCCACAGTCTGCACCGGCGGATCGGCGCCGCGCTTGGCGCCAGCTTCAAGGCCGGTGCTCCCGGCCTGTGGGCGCGGCGCTCGGTGTTCCTGCGCGGGCGGCATCCGCTGCTCGTCACGGAAGTTTTCCTGCCCGCGATCCTGGGCCTGGCGCCATGACGCTCAAGGAACGGCTCAACACCTACGAGAAGCTGATGCGGCTCGACAAGCCGATCGGCATCCTGCTGCTGCTGTGGCCTACGCTATGGGCGTTGTGGCTGTCCTCCTTCGGTTTCCCCAACCCGTTCGTGTTCGCGATCTTCGTGCTGGGCGTGGCGCTGATGCGTTCGGCGGGCTGCGTCATGAACGATTTCGCGGACCGCCGTTTCGACGGCCAGGTCGAGCGCACGAAGGACCGGCCGCTGGCCACCGGCGCCGTGTCTCCCGGCGAAGCACTGGCGCTGGCAGCGGGGCTGGCCCTGCTGGCCTTCGGCCTCGTCTGGCAGTTGAACGCGCTGACGGTCAAGCTCGCCGTCGTGGCGCTGGCGCTGGCGGTGATCTATCCCTTCCTCAAGCGCGTGTTCTGGCTGCCGCAGGCCTGGCTCGGCATCGCCTTTGGCTTCGGCATCCCGATGGCCTTCGCCGCCCATCACAACCAGATCGCGCCCATCGCGTGGGTGATGCTCGTGGCCAACGTGTTCTGGGCGATTGCCTACGACACCGAGTACGCGATGGTGGACCGCGAGGATGACCGCAAGCTCGGACTCAAGTCCTCCGCCCTGCTGTTCGGCCGCCATGACGTGCTGGCGGTCATGGTCAGCCACGCGATCTTCCTTGGCCTGATGGTGTGGGTCGGCGTCACCGTGCGGCTGGGCGTGTGCTATTTCGCCGGCCTGCTCGTTGCCGCGGTGGCGGTGGGCTTCCAGTACCGGCTGATCCGGGACCGCGACCGGGAGCAGTGCTTCAAGGCCTTCCTCAGCAACAACATCGTCGGCGCCGCGATCTACGGCGGGCTGCTGTTCGACTTCCTGCTGCGGGTACCGCTGTTCCGGGCGGGCTGAGCGACCCATGGCCTATCGCGATCTGCGCGACTTCCTCGCGCAATTGGAAGCCGCGGGTGAATTGAAGCGCATCGCACACGAGGTCGATCCCCGCCTTGAGATGACGGAGATCGCCGACCGCGTGCTGAAGGCGGCCGGCCCCGCGCTGCTGTTCGAGAAGCCCAAAGGTCACAGCATGCCGGTGCTGGCCAATCTCTTCGGCACCCCGGAGCGCGTCGCACGGGGCATGGGCCGCGAGTCGGTGGCCGCGCTGAGGGAACTGGGCCAACTGCTCGCCGAGCTCAAGGAGCCCGCGCCGCCGCAGGGCCTGAAGGACGCCTGGGACAAACTGCCCCTGCTCCGGCAGGTGATGGCGATGGCGCCCAAACGCGTGTCTTCACCGCCGTGCCAGGAGATCGTGTGGGAAGGTGCAGACGTCGATCTCGCGCGGCTGCCCATTCAGACCTGCTGGCCCGGCGATGCGGGGCCGCTCATCACCTGGGGCCTCACCGTGACACGGGGCCCGCACAAGCGCCGCCAGAACCTCGGCATCTACCGCCAGCAGGTAATTGCCCCGAACAAGCTCATCATGCGCTGGCTCGCCACGCGCGGCGGCGCGCTCGACTATCGCGATCACTGCCTGGCGCATCCGCGCGAGCCGTTCCCGGTGGCGGTGGCGCTGGGGGCCGATCCCGCGACCATGCTGGGCGCCGTGACGCCGGTGCCGGACACGCTGGGCGAGTACCAGTTCGCGGGCCTCCTGCGCGGCTCGCGGACGGAGACCTCGCGCTGCCTGACGCACGACCTCGATGTGCCAGCCACCGCCGAGATCGTGCTGGAAGGCTGGATCCAGCCGGGGGAGACCGCGCTGGAGGGGCCGTTCGGCGACCACACCGGCTATTACAACGAGCGCGACCGCTTCCCGGTCTTCAGTGTCGAGCGCATGACGATGCGCCGAAATCCGCTCTATCACTCGACCTACACCGGCAAACCGCCGGACGAGCCGGCGGTGTTGGGCCTGGCGCTGAACGAGGTCTTCGTGCCGCTGCTGCGCAAGCAGTTTCCGGAGATCACCGACTTCTACCTGCCGCCCGAAGGCTGCTCGTACCGCATCGCCTGCGTCAGCCTCAAGAAGCAGTACCCGGGGCACGCCAAACGCGTCATGTTCGGCGTGTGGTCCTTCCTCAAGCAGTTCATGTTCACCAAGTTCATCATCGTCACCGACGACGACGTGAACGTGCGCGACTGGAAAGAAGTCATCTGGGCGCTGTCCACCCGGGTCGATCCGGAACGCGACACGCTGATCGTCCCCAACACGCCGATCGACTACCTGGATTTCGCCAGCCCGGTGTCGGGACTGGGGTCCAAGATGGGCATCGACGCCACCAACAAATGGCCGGCGGAAACCGCTCGGGAGTGGGGGCGGACGATCGAGATGGACGCCACCGTGAAGCAGCGGATCGACACGCTCTGGAAAGACTTGGGTCTGTAGCGACCCGAATGACGGACAAAAAAAAGCCGGGAGCGACCCGGCTGTGTTCTAAAGCGGCGCAGCTTTTTCGTTTAGCAATTAGTGCTGGGCCTGCTGTTGTTGCTTTGCCTTCTTCACTACTTCGACTGCTACTAGTCTGATCGTCTGAGATTCCGCGTCACAGGGCAGAGCCCCGGTAAAGAATCGTTCGTCAATCAGACCGTTGGAACCAGATTAAAGAATTCACTTTAAGTTGTCGAGATAACTAACCGCATACAAGCGCGACTTCGAAAACGGTGTTGCGTATCTGCAACGATCGATAAACGCATGATTCTTAAATTGAAAAGGGCATGGGTGCGGCGCCATGCGCCACGCCCATGCCCGTCCGCTCAGAATTTCCAGAGGATCTGCGCGTTGAACAGGTGCACGTCCAGCTTGCCGATGCCGTCGGTGTTGGAGCCCATGTTGCCGTAGTACTCCCACTCGCCGCGCAGGGCGATTTTCTTGGTGACATCGAACTGGGCGCCGAGTCCACCCTTCCAGCCCATCGCCTCATCCGTCAGCTTGGTGATGCCGCCCAGGGTGTTGTTGGCCTGGTAGTAGGTCAGGCCCAGACGCCCATAGAGGCTGACGCCGGTCGTCACCGGCACCTTGCCGAGAACGTCCCAGTACCATGTGCTCGCTTTCACTTGGCCCACAATCGTGCTGGGAATGGCGGTGACGGAGGTCGTGCCGTACTGGCCGAGGTTGGCATAGCCGAATTCAAAGCCGAGGTTCTGGTTGTAGTCGTAACCGAGGAACACCTTCCAGCCGAGCGCGTTGTCATCGGTGACCTGGGTGATGGTCGGCGAAGCCACGAACGACGAGATGAAGTTCGACGTGCCGCTGGTGCCGAGCTTGCCCAGTGCATAGCCGCCTCCCGCGCCGACGTACACCTGCGCGTGGGCCCCGCTGGCCGCGAGCATGAGCGCGACCAGAGTCATTTGAAGCCGTGTCTTAACTTTCATGTGCATCCTCCTGAAACAAATAGGGGAAAATACTGCAGCTTGATCATATCTCGAAACTGCCTGAGTTTTCACCTACAAGCACATGAATTTATTGTAAAGATTGTTTATAGGTGTTGTATGGACACAACGCGTCCATAAAGTTATTCAATATAAACAACAGATTAGCGGGTAGCGCGAAACCTGCCTCCGACACGCCGGGGGCGCCCGCGGGGTCAGCGGCCGTAAACCCAGGCCAGCAGGGCGTCCTGCACGGGTTGCGCGGCGAGGGCGCGCGGGTGATTGACCAGACAGACGACGATCACGGTGCGCCCGCGCGCGTCGAGAACGTAGCCGGCGATGGCGCGCACGTTGGTCAGCGAACCCGTCTTGATGTGGGCCTGACCGGCGAGCTCGGAATTCGCGAGCCGGCGCTTCATGGTGCCGTCCACCGCCACCAGCGGCAGCGACGACATGAGTTCCGACATCACCGGGCTGCGCCACGCCGATAGCAGCAACTGGCCCATGCCACGCGCGGTGATGCGCTCGATGCGCGAGAGCCCGGAGCCGTTTTCCAGCACCAGTTCGGGCAGCGCGAGTTTTTTCTGCGCGGCCCATTGCCGCACGGCGCGCGCGGCCTTGTCGGCATCGGCGGGCGCGCCCATGACGGCGGCGCCCAGGGTCAGGAAGAGCTGCCGCGCCATCACGTTGTTGCTGTACTTGTTGATGTCGCGCACCAGTTCCGCCAGCGGCGGCGAAGGCTGGGCGAACAGCAGCTTCGCCCCGGGTGGCGGCGCGCCGTCCCGCACCCCGCCGTTGAACGTGCCGCCCAGTTCCCGCCACAGCAACTGAAACAGGCCCAGCACGTACTGGCTGTGGTTGAGCACGCTGTAGTTGCGCGTCCGCTCGCCGCATTGCGTGCTGTAGGCGCCGCTGAGCAACAGGCGGGCCGCGTTGCCGGTGCCCGTGGCGGTCACCTTCATGCGCGCCAGCCAGTCCCCGCAGGGCTCGTTGTCGAGCACGAGGTTCGACAGCACCTGCACCTGCGGCAGCGCCGGCTCCACCAGCACGTTCACAGTTCGGCGCTCGGGGTCCGGAACGAAGCTCACGCGAATGGCACGGAAGTTCACGAGCAGCGCATCCGGCGGCGTGTTGTACGGGCGCGTCGGTTCGTTGTCGAAGCGCGACGGGTCGCCGTCGTCGGGCGCGAAGGCCGTGCGGTCGAGCACCAGGTCGCCGCGGATCTCGCGGATGCCCCGCGCCCGCACCTGTCGCAGCAGCAGCCAGAAGGCTTCCAGCGTGAGCTTGGGGTCGCCGTTGCCGCGGAGCACGAGGTCGCCGCTCAACACGTCGCCCTCCAGCCGCCCCGTCGTCAGTACTTCCGTGCTCCACGCGAACGCCGGACCCAGCAGGTCGAGCGCGGCGTAGGTTGTGAGCAGCTTGATCGTGGAGGCGGGGTTGAACGCGGTGTCAACGTTGAGCGTCACCAGCGGTTCGGTCTGCGCCACATCCTGTACGTAGATCGCCACCGCAGACTCCGGAATGCCGCTTTGCGCCAGCGCCTGGCGGACGGGCTGCGGCAGGCCCTGCGCTACCGTTTGCGCGGTGCCCGCAACGCACCCCAGCGCCAGCGCGACCCGCAGCAGCCAGTCAAGCGGGGAGGACATCAAGGGTCTCCACGGTGCGCGCGACCAGCAGCGCGTACTCTTCATCGGTGATCACGTACGGCGGCATGAAGTAGATCGTGTTGCCGATCGGCCGCAGCAACATTTCCCGCTCGAGAGCAGCCGAAAAGAAGCGCTGCGCAAACGCCGGGTCCGCACTCTCCACTTCGAAGGCGCGGATGGTGCCGAGCTGGCGGAAGTTGCGCACGCGGGGATGCCGCAGCAATGGCGCCGAAAGCGCGGTCAGCGGCGCCTCGCGCGCGCGGTTGCGCGCGAGCACGTCATCCGCCGCGAAAATGTCGAGTGTGGCGAGCGCCGCGCGGCAGGCCAGCGCGTTGCCGGTATAGGAGTGCGAGTGCAGGAAACCGCGCGCCGTCGCATCGTCATAGAACGCCGCGTAAATGGTGTCCGTAGCCAGCACGACCGACAGGGGCAAGTAACCGCCGGAGATCCCCTTCGACAGGCACAGCAGATCCGGCCGGATGCCAGCGTGCTCGTGCGCGAAAAAAGGGCCGGTGCGGCCGCAGCCGACGGCAATCTCGTCGGCAATGAGGTGCACGGCGTAGCGATCGCACAACGCGCGCGCGCGACGCAGGTACTCGGCGTCGTACATGATCATGCCGGCGGCGCATTGCAGCATGGGCTCCACGATCAGCGCGGCAGTCGTGGCGTGGTGCGCCTCCAGGTGGGCTTCGAGCACGGCGGCACAGCGAATCGCGACCTCCCGGCCGGACTCCCCGGGCGCCACCGAGCGGGCGTCGGGCGCGGGGACTTGGTGGCTCGCGCGGAGCAGCGGCGCATAAGCTTCTTTGAACAGCGCCACATCGGTAACCGACAGCGCGCCCAGCGTCTCGCCGTGGTAGCCGCCGGTGAGACTCACGAAGCCGTTCTTGCCCGGTTTCCCGGTATTGCGCCAGTAGTGAAAGCTCATCTTGAGCGCGATCTCGGTTGCGGAAGCGCCGTCGCTCGCATAGAAGCAGTGGCCCAGCGTGCCGCCGGTCAGGGCGGAGAGGCGCTCGGCAAGCGCGACCGCAGGCTCGTGCGTGAAGCCGGCGAGCATCGCGTGCTCGAGCGTGCCGAGCTGGTCGATCAGCGCCGCGTTGATACGCGGGTTGCAGTGGCCGAACAGGTTGACCCACCAGGAGCTGATCGCATCCAGGGTGCGCCGGCCCGCGTCGTCGTACAGCCAGACGCCTTCCGCGCGTGCCACCGGAACGAGCGGCAGTTGCTCGTGGTGCTTCATTTGCGTGCACGGATGCCACACGGCGGCGAGGCTGCGTGTTAGCAGCGAAGCCTCGTGAGTGCCAGCAGCAGGGGAGAGTGTTGCGGGAACGAGACGCGGCATCTTTACTTCGTGCGCGGGGTATGCAAAATTTTGCGCGTCGCCACTCTGCGGGAGACGGTTTTCAATCCGGACATCCTCGATCATCCGATCGCCGCGTGCTTGAACCGCAATCGAGTTCATCGCCGTCAACGTTCTGTGTTGTTCGCCGTTGCTTCAAGGACAGCACAGAATTTTTGGCACCGTTTTTGCTCTGATTGAGTGTAACGCATCGCCGAGAAAGGTCGCTCGCCATGCCCGTGCAACTGCTGGATCGCATCGAAGATCAACTGGCCGCCACCAAGCTCCCGCTCGTCGCCATCACCGTGGCCGCCGTTCCCTGTCCCGACACTCCCGTCATCCTCACGCTCCACTGGCACGGCTTCATCAAGGAGAAGCTGGCCGATGTGGAGAACGCAGAGCCCGTTGCCTTTACCTCCATCCCGAGTTCGGCCTTGCAGGTGAACGAGCGCTGGGACGATCTGGTCGCGCTCGATCGCGCTACGCTTGATGCGGCCTGGGAGCTCGGCGCGTGGGATGTGGCGCGGGCCGAGCGGCCGGGTTGCATGCGGCCCGGCGCCGATGCCCGCGAAACCCTCGAGTGCCTGCAGGCCTTCGGCGCTTTTCCGTACGGCATCAACGGCAATCAGGCCGTGGTCGCGGATACACCCGATGCCGACGATCTGCTGGAGCTGGCCTCGCGCCGCGGTTATCTGATGTGGCTGTTCCGGCCGGTGCGGGGTGGTATCTGGGGGGAAGTGGCCGATGACGTGACCCTGGCGGATGACGGTGGCCGCCCCGCGCCCTGTCCGCATCGTCCGATCGCGCCGACCTGCGCGGGCGTGCGCAAGACCCTCTACCGCTTTGGCGTGTCCGGACCCGGCCATTTGATCGAACACTGAATCGCCCTTCCGGGGCCATGGTTTGTAGTCTATAACGCCATGTGAGCGCTAGCTCACATGGCGTTATTCGTTCATTGTGCTTGAAATTTCAGCCTGCCCCCCCTATTATTAGCACTCGATTGCGGTGAGTGCTAAGCCCGAACTCCGGTTCGGGAAGCCCCGGAATCGGGAGCCAGGGGTTTGGCGCAGCAATCGCGGTAGCCGCGTCAGAGCCCGGCACCTCCGGTGGCGGCGCTCCCGGGCCCGCCCGGTTTCGAACCCTGCAGTCATTCGTCAACCAGTTCTGAGGAGACAAGCTAATGAATATTCGTCCGTTGCACGATCGCGTGATCGTCAAGCGGTTGGATGAGGAGCGCAAAACCGCCTCCGGCATCGTAATCCCCGACACCGCCGCCGAGAAACCCGATCAGGGTGAAGTGCTTGCCATTGGCAAAGGCAAGGTTCTGGAAGATGGCAAAGTGCGCCCGCTCGACGTCAAGGTCGGCGACAAGATCCTCTTCGGCAAGTACTCGGGCCAGACCGTCAAGGTCAAGGGCGACGAAGTGCTGGTCATCCGTGAAGAAGACATCATGGGCGTGATCGAGCAAGCCG
>CAZXNF010000115.1:0-2139 GCA_964641785.1 uncultured Streptomycetaceae bacterium
ACGGAATCTCGGTGGTGCCCGGATTCCCGAAAATGCGGCTGACGCCGTTTTTCTCCAGCGTTTGCAGCAGCAGTTCGGCGATTTTCATGTCACGGGTTACTCAAGGCGCAGGCCGGCGTCTTTCGCCACTTTGCCCCATTTGGCAGTTTCCGCGCGCAGGAAGCCGGAGAACGCTTCAGGCGTTTTCGTCTGCGGTTCCGCACCTTCATTGGCCAGGCGGTCGCGCATTTCCGGCTGGTGCTGAACTTTCGCGAACTCGGCACTCAGCCGGTTGACGATGGCGGCCGGTGTTTTCGCAGGCGCGACGACGCCCCACCAGCCGGAGAAGTCGTAGCCGGGCAGGCCGGATTCCGCGACGGTCGGCACATTGGGCAGTGCGTTCGATCGCTTGGCCGACGACACCGCGATCGCGCGCAGACGGTCGGACCGCAGGTATTGCTGGACGGACAGGATGGTTGTGAATCCCAACGGGACGCGCCCGGACAGCAGGTCGATCATCGCGGGGCCGCCGCCCTTGTAATGGATGGGCACCATGCGGATGCCCGCCATGGAAGACAGCAGTTCCATCGGGATATGCGTAGTGCTGCCCGCGCTGGAGGTGGAGTAGTTCAGCTTGCCGGGATTCGCCCTGGCGTAGGCGATCAGCTCCTTGACCGACGTGATCGGGAAGGAAGGGTGCGATGCCAGCACGACCGGGGACGTCGCCAGCAGTGTAATCGGCGCGAAATCGCGCAGTGCATCGTACGGCAGCTTGCTCATCATGGCCGGATTGATCGCGAAGTTGATGTTGACGATCAGCAACGTGTAGCCGTCGGGCAGAGCCCTTGCTGCAAGTTCGGTACCGATTGCCGCACTGCCGCCGGCCCGATTGTCCACAACCACGGACTGACCGATCCGCTCGGCGAGTTTAAGGCCCGCCAGCCGCGCGACAATGTCGTTGGTGCCGCCCGGCGCGAAAGGCACGATGAGGCGGATGGGCTTTTCTGGGTAGCTTTGGGCGGTGGCGGGACCGGCGAGCATGCCGATTGCCGCCAGTGCGCCCGCGATAGTTGCGCGCCACATGTTCTTCTCCTGCGTTCGGATTGACCACCGGCCCGCCGCGCGCCGGCACCTTGACTGAGAGCTTAGCGACGAACGCCCGGCAGGAACAGTCTGCACATGCTGCGCCGCGTGTTGTGGAACAGCGAGCGCATTTTTTCCGTCCACGGCGTCTTGCGCGCCTTGAGGCCGGCGGGACTTTCGAAGGCGTCCTTGTCCGTCAGTTCGTATGCGGTGAGGTAACGCGGATTGCCGGCCGTCGCGGCGTAGCGCCGCGCCCGAACGACACCGGGAACGGTCACCAGTCTTGGAAGGTGTTCCTGGTCGTACCATTCGTTGTACTCGTCGACGATGTCGTCGGGAATGTCCGTGTGCACGATATACAGCCAGGGGGTGTCTTCCCTGGGGGCCGTCCCGACATCCCGCATCAGGCGGAAGTTCATGCGCTCGCGGTGGTCGCCGTAAAAGCGGCGGATGCGCTGCGACCATGGCGTCGGGTCGCTGACGATCTTCTGGAAATCCGGGCCTGCTTCGATGGTGTCGTCCACCGTGTCGTACCACGCCAGGTACTTGGGGGTTGCGTTATCCACGAGGTACCGCCGCCCGCTGACGAAGCCGGGCAGCCCGACCACCTGGGGGATGTGCTCCAGGTTGTACCAGTCGTTGAATTCCTCTTCGCGCTCCGGCGGCACATGCAGCCAGACCGTGATCAACCCCTTCGCGTCGCCCATCGGCGGCGGAGCGCTCAGACCGGAACCGTGCCGCGCACGGTCGTGCGGTACATCAGGCGACGCAACGGGAGATCGTAGTCGAAGGTGGCCTTGTGCTGAACGGAACAGTTGTCCCACATCAGCAAGTCGCCGGGCCGCCAGGTATGGGTGTAGACGAATTCGGGCTTGACGATGTGGGCGTACAGCTCGGCGAGCAGGGCATCGCCCTCCGCCTTGTCCATGCCTACGAGGTGGGAGGTGTGGGCTTCGTTGATGAACAGCCCCTTGCGCCCGCTGACCGGATGGGTGCGGACCACTGGCGTTTCAACGTCCGGGACGCTTTTCAACTGCTCCTCGGTCGGCGCGTGTTCCTGGATCACGCGCCCGCCGC
>CAZXNF010000115.1:2149-8987 GCA_964641785.1 uncultured Streptomycetaceae bacterium
GGCCTTTTCCGCTTCCTGCGCCCGCGCGTTCTTGTCTCGGTAGAAACGGTAACTGTGCACGTTCTTCAGGCCCGCAAGCCGCTGCTTCAGCGCATCGGGCAGGGCGGCATAGGCGGCCGTCGTGCTGGCGAATCCCGTGTCGCCCAGAACCCGGCCGGCCTTTTCCGGCACTTCCACCGAATAGAGGGCGGACAGCATGCTCGGCTCGTGCTTGTAGGAGAGGTCGCTGTGCCAGAAACGGCCGGCGTCCTGCGCGCCGATGGCGTTGCCCTTGTCGTCGAGGAGATTGGAAACCACGAGTATTTCGGGAAACCCGTCGAGCCGGCTCTCCTTGCGCACGTGCTGCTCCAGCACGCCGAAGCGCTGTGTGAAGGCGATGTGCTGGTCCGGCGTGATTTTCTGGTTGCGAAAGAAGGCGACCTCATTGTCAAAGAAGGCCCTGGCGACCTGCGCGAAAGAGTCGTCGTCGAGCGGTTTCGAAAGGTCGACGCCGGAGATTTCAGCGCCGAGGTGCTTGCCGATGCGGTTGACGGTGATCATGAATGCTTCCTTGCCAGTGCAGTGCAGTGCAGCGGTGGTCCGCGGGGAGCCGGCGGGGCCGGGGCAGCGCGCAGACTAACAGCTAATACCCATGCGATAAAACAATAAAATTGCATATTTCCATGCCAGTTTTGTATAGTGGACGGCATGACGCTCAAGCAACTGCGCTACCTGCGCGAAATCTCCCGGCAGTCGCTCAACATATCGGCGGCGGCGGCGGTGCTGCACACCTCGCAGCCGGGCATCAGCCGGCAGATCCAGGACCTGGAGCGGGAACTGGGCGTCGATCTCCTGATGCGCCGGAAAAACCGCGTGCTCGGACTCACCGAAACGGGGCATGCCGTGCTGGACGTCGCGGAACGCATGCTGAGTGATGCCGAGAACATCCGCCGCATCGCGCACGAGACCCGCAACGAGGCGGGCGGTCAGCTCACGCTGGCCACCAGCCATCTGCACGCGCGCTATTCGTTGCGGGTGCCGATCAAGGAATTCATCAAGCGTCATCCCGAGGTCCAGTTGCGCCTGCTGCAAGCGGACGTGGACGACGTGCCGCGGCTGGTGGAATCGAACGAGGCCGACGTGGGAATCAGCACGGACGTAGTGAACGAACACCCGTCCCTGATCCTTCTGACCAGCGGTCCCATCCGCCGCAGCGCGATCATGCCGAAGGGGCACCCCCTGGCGGGTCGGAAGAAAGTGACGCTGTCCGACCTCGCGCGCTATCCCATCGTCGGCTATAACCCGCGTTCGCGCAGCGGGCAGATCATCGCAAAGGCCTTCCGCGACCACGCCCTCGAGCCGCGTTTCGTGGTGAGCGCGAGCGACTCGGACGTGATCAAGACCTATGTGGAGGAGGGGCTCGGCATCGCCGTGGTGCCGACGTTGTCGCTCACGGGCCGGGAGGCGAAGGTGCATGCCATGGATGCCACGCATCTCTTCCCCCGCAGCGCCACCATCGTGAGCCTGCGCCGCAGCGCCTACCTGCGGGACTACGTGATCGATTTCGTCAGCACGCTGGTGCCGGGGCTTGACCGCGAGGCCATCCAGCGCGCGGGGGCGAGCCCGTGACCAGGGCAGACCACTGATTCGTAGCCGCGGTCGCAACGGCCGTCGCGGCCGTAACACAGGAGAGGGCGCGCAGAATGTCGATGAAACTGTATGGTTCGCTGTTTTCGCCGTACGTGCGCAAGGCGCGCGTGCTGATCGCCGAGAAGAAGATCGACTGCGCGTTCGTTGTCGAGGATCCGTGGCCGGCCGACAGCCGCATTCCCGCGCTGAGCCCGCTCGGCAAGGTGCCGGTGCTGCAGATCGGGCCGGCGCAATACCTTTTCGAGTCGGCGCTGGTCGTGCAGTACCTGGACCAGCTTGGCGGGAAGCCCCTGCCGTTCGGCGTCCCGGACACCTACTGGCAATCCCAGTGGTGGCAGGCGCTCGGCAACGGCGTGATCGACGCAATGGTCGCGCGCGTCATGGAAACCCGCCGCCCGGCCGACAAGCAGATGCCGGAAAAGATGCAGCGCGAGGAGACGCGGATCGCGCGCGCCCTGGCGGCGGCCGAGGACGCTGGTTCTGGCGGCGCGTTTCTGGTCGGTCAGCAGTTTTCGCTCGCCGACCTGGTGCTCGGCGTGGCGGTCCAGTACATCGACATCCGCTACCCGCACGACTGGCGCGGAAAGCATCCCCGGCTGAAGGCCTGGTTCGACGGCATCGCCGCGCGGCCGTCGTTCGAAAGCACGCTTCCCCCCGGCTTTGTGAAGCCGCAGTAGCGCCTGGTTGATGGCCGCATCGTCCGCGGGCTGATCCAGGCTTCATGGATGATCGACGGCGCCCGCCCCGAGGCCTTTCGATACCTTCTCCCCAGCCTCGCGCAGCGCCTTCAAGAGCGGTGCGATGCGGCCGCGCGCCCGGAAGGTGGGCATCACGATGTTCAGACTATAGCGCACCGTGGCGTCGGCGCTGAACAGCGGCACCGAGAGGCCGCTGAGATCGGGGGAACTGCCCCCGTGCGACACGGCATATTGCTGTTTTCTCACGTTGCCGAGGATCGACAGCAGTTCCTTCCTCGTATGGCGCATACGGCGCGCGACGGCCGGCAGTATGGCTTGCAGGGCGACTTCCGGCAGGTAGGCCATCAACACCATGGATGCGGCGCCCAGGCTCAGCGGCGCCCGTTCTCCCGGGCGGTAGAGACTCATCGGCGGCGCGGGAGTGGTGAGCGCATCGAGGCAGATGAAATTCTCGCCCTCCACCGCAAACAGGGTCACGCTTTCACCCGAGATTCCCGCCAGTTTTTCCATGGCTGGTCGCGCGATCTGGGAGACCTCCAGCGAGGCCTGTGCGAGCCCGCCGAGGCGCGCGAACTGGAGGGAGAGGCAATAGCGCTGGTCGGCGAGCCGCACGAGATAGCCGAGTTCTTCCAGGGCATTGACCACCCTGAAGGTCGTCGACTTGGCCAGCCGCAGGCGGTTCGAGAGTTCCTGCAGCGACAGCCGCGGTGTCGCTGCCGAGAAGCAGTCGAAGACCGAAAAGGCGCGCCGGATCGTTCTCATCGTTCACTTTGCGTGGTTCCACTGAGTGGAACCGGAATCATGCCTGAAATGGTGCGTGTAAAAACATCTACTGCGGTACGCGCTGAATCAGCAGCCTTCCCGAGCTGCGATCGCGACAGTGACCGGACCGGGCAGCCATGGCGCTGCGCAAGCAGAGGAGACGGTATGGCGCAGGCACCCAGTTCCAATCGGAAACAGACGTCATCCACGGCAGCGTCGCAGGGCGACGTTCTGGAGGGGATTCGTGTTCTGGACCTGTCGCGGGTTCTCGCCGGCCCGCTGTGCGGCCAGTTGCTGGCCGACCTGGGGGCCGATGTCATCAAGGTGGAGCGGCCGGGCACTGGCGACGACAGCCGCGCCTGGGGGCCGCCGTATCTTGCCGATACCGCGGGCAAGCCGACCCGTGAATCCGCGTTCTACTGTTCCTGCAACCGCGGCAAGCGCTCGATCACGATCGACCTCGGCAAGTCCGAAGGCCGCGAGCTGGTCAGGAAGTTCGCGGCGGCCAGCGACGTGCTGCTCGAGAACTACAAGACCGGCACGCTGGAACGCTACGGACTCGGCTACGAACAACTGTCCGCGCTCAATCCCGGGCTGATCTATTGCGCCGTCACGGGGTTCGGCCAGACCGGCCCGTACCGCGCGCGGCCGGGCTACGACACCATCCTGCAGGCGATGGGCGGCCTCATGAGCATCACGGGGTTTCCGGAGGGAGCGCCGGGCGCCGGCCCCGTGCGGGTGGGCATCGCGCTGACGGATTACATGACGGGGCTCTACGCGACCATCGCCGTGCAGTCCGCGCTGCTGCGCCGCGCGCGGACGGGCAAGGGGCAGTACATCGACCTCTCGCTGATGGACGTGCAGGTCGCGGCGCTGTCCGCGGTGGCCATGAATTACCTGGTGTCGGGCGAAGTACCGGTCCGGCGGGGCAACCGGCTGCCGACGGTGTATCCGAGCGATGCGTTCCGCTGCAAGGACGGTTACCTTATGGTGATCATCGGCAACGACGAGCAATTCCGGCGCTTCTGTGAAACGGCCGGGCTGGCGGGGTTGGCCGAGGACCCGCGTTTTCGCACGAATGAGGTGCGCGTCCCGAACGCCGATGCGCTGTCGTCCAAGATCAACGAGGCGCTGGCCGCGCGCAACGTCGGCGAGTGGCTGCCGCTCTTCGAGCAGGCGCATGTGGCGTGCGGACCCATCAACAACATCCAGCAGGTGTTCGAGGACCCGCAAGTGAAGGCGAGGGAAATGCAGCGGGAACTGGACCATCCACTCGCCGGCAAGGTGCCCAGCATTGCGAATCCGATCCGGTTCTCGGAGAGCGCGATCCGCTACGAGCGCCCGCCGCCGCTGCTCGGGCAGCACACGCGCGAGGTCGTCGAGGAGGTGTTGGGTCTCACCAGGACCGAGTTCGACGCGCTGCAGGCGAGCGGCGCGCTCGGATAGACGGACGCAACCAATGGCGGGGCAATGACAACAGGCAGCGGGATCGTCAAGGTTCGACTGGAAGACCGCGCGGCCGGGCAGGTCGCGTACGTGACGGTCGACAACGCTGCGCACCGCAACCGGCTCGGCAAGAGCGGCAAGGACGACCTCGTGAAGGTGTTCTCGACGCTGGCTGCGAATCCGAACCTGCGGGTGGCCGTACTGACGGGCGCCGGTGACAAGTCCTTCATCGCCGGTTCGGACCTGACCGAGATGCGGGAACAGGATGTTGCGGGCCAGCGGGAAGTCGGCACCAAAACCCATCTGGCGTGCGACGCGCTCCGCCAACTGCCGGTCCCCGTACTCGCCCGGATCAACGGCTATTGCCTGGGTTCGGGCATGGAACTGGCCGCGGCCTGCGACATGCGTGCCGCCGCCGATCACGCGAAGTTCGGCATGCCCGAGGTCAAGTTCGGTCTGCCCTCAGGCATGGAAGCCTGCCTCCTCCCCCTGCTGGTGGGCTGGGGCAAGGCCAATGAACTCGTACTGACCGGGGAAATGATGGACGCGCAGGAAGCCTATCGCTGCGGTTTCCTGGAACGGCTGGTGCCGGCCGCCGAACTGAATGCGGCCATCGAACAATGGGTCGCCGCTCTGTGCGCGGCGGGGCCGCGCGCCGTGCGCCTGCAGAAGGGGCTGGTGCGCGACTGGGAGCGCATGTCCATCCGGGACGCGATCCACCAAGGCATCCGCGTCTGCGCCGAGGCGCGCTCGACCGATGAGCCGGCCCGGCTGATGCAGGCCTTCATCGACCGCAAAAAAGCCAAATGAGGAGTCCACGATGAACCCGAAGCGAATGTTGGTCACACGTGCATGGGCGGTTGCGTTGCCGCTGCTGGCGGGAATGCTGGCGCCGAGCGAGGGTGGCGCGCAACCGTTTCCGTCGAAACCGATCCGCTTCGTCGTGCCGGCGCCGCCCGGCGGCGACACGGACACCGTCGCGCGCATCGTCGGGCAAAAACTGAGCGCTGCCGTCGGACAACCGGTGATCATCGACAACCGCGCGGGCGCGAGCGGTAACATCGCGGCGCTCCTGGTCGCCAAGGCCGCGCCGGACGGCCATACCCTGTTCGTGGTGTTCGCGAGCCATGCGACCAACCCGCATCTCTTCAAAAACCTGGGCTACGACCCGATCAAGGACTTCACGCCGATCACGCGCCTGACCGGATTGCCCTATCTGCTGATCGTGACGCCGTCCCTGGCGGCAAAAAACGTGAAGGAAATGATCGCGCTGGCGAAATCCACCAAGGGTGGCCTGACGTACGCCTCGGCCGGCGCCGGCCTGGCCGGACATCTGGCCATGGAATTGCTGAAGGACGTCGGGGGCTTCGAGGGCGTGCATGTGGCGTACAAGGGCGGCGCCATCGCCGCGATCGACGTCGCCGCCGGCCGGGTCTGCTGCTTTTTCGCGAGCGCACCCTCCGCGCTGCCGCAGGTGGAAAGCGGCAAGGTGCGCGCAATCGCCGTGTCGACGAAGGAGCGGTCGCCTTTGGTGCCCGACGTGCCTACCGTGGCCGAGCAGGGCTTTCCGGGTTTCGACGTGGTGAGCTGGTACGGCCTGCTGGGGCCCGCTGGGATGCCGAAGAGCGTGGTGGCGCGCCTGTACAAGGAAGTCGTCGCGTTGCTCGGTACGGAAGAAATCAAGCGGCAACTGGCGGCGGTCGGGGCGACCCCCGCGCCTTCCGCCAGTCCCGAGGATTTCGGCGCGTATATCCAGTCTGAGATCACCACGTGGGGGCGGGTGATCAAGCGCGCGGGCATCACCTCCGAGTAGGAGCCGTCCGGTGTCGTTTACACTGCCTACCCGTTTGCATATCCCCGCCACCGATCTCCACTTGCGCAATGATGAGCACAACGACCGACCGGCCTGATCCCCATGCCGAACTGCGCGAGGGCGTGCGCGCCGTGTGCCGCATCTTCGACAGCGCCTACTGGCAGCAGGTGGACGAAGCGCGCGGCTATCCCGAAGCATTCGTGAAGGCGCTGACGGAAGCCGGGTGGTTGTCCGCGCTGATCCCGGAAGAATACGGTGGCTCGGGACTGTCGCTCGTCCAGGCCTCCGTGATCATGGAAGAGATCAACCGCAGCGGTGGCAACTCGGGCGCCTGCCACGGCCAGATGTACAACATGGGCACGCTGTTGCGCCACGGCTCGGACGCGCAAAAAAAGGCCTACCTGCCCAGGATCGCGAGCGGCGAGCTGCGTCTGCAATCGATGGCCGTGACCGAACCGACCGCCGGCACGGACACCACCAAGATCAAGAC
>CAZXNF010000116.1:0-8960 GCA_964641785.1 uncultured Streptomycetaceae bacterium
GGCCCCGCCACCAGCGCTTTCACCATTCCGCTCAGAGTCGGAAGGCCACGCCGAACCTGGCGTAATGGTAGGGCGCTTCAGCCTACCCAGCATGCCGGTTGCAGTTGCTTCCCTGTTGGCAGGACAACAAGCATAATCCGTGGCGCTGTCTAATTTCAGGGAAAGCGTTTATGCACCCAAACTTGATGGGGTGCTTGAGTTGCGTTAGGGAACGCCTTGCGTCCCGTTCAGTCACCCACCCCTCGCGCAGCGGCGGTGTAATGCTTTCGGCCTTGACCCAAGCCCACATTCGCAGTCTGGTGAGCGCGGTGCGCTACGTGCCTAGCTCGTTCCTCCTTGCTGTTCTGGCCGGCCCGGCGCCGGCCGCCGATCCCCTGCAGACGATCGCCTATCCGGATCGCCCCATTCGGCTGGTCGTTCCGTACCCGTCCGAGGGCGTCGCCGACACGCTGGGAACCCTGCTGGCGCGTCACTTCGAGATGGCCTTCAACATCCGGGTGTTTATCGAAAACCGTCCGGGCCAGGGTGGCAACGTGGGCGCCGCGGTGGTTGCCCGTGCTGCGCCCGACGGTTACACCCTGCTGGTCGGCGCGGTCGCCACGCATGTGGAAAACCCCGCGTTATACGGTGATCGCATGCCGTTTCAGGGCGTGGACGACTTCGCGCCGATCGCACTGCTGGCACAAGTGCCGGTCGTGCTGGCCGTGCGCACGTCTCTGCCCGTGCAATCCGTCAAAGAGTTGATCGCGCTGGCCAAAGAGGGCCCGCAGCCGCTCAAGTTCGCCAGCCCGGCAGGCGGCGCCATCGGCGCGATCGGGCGGGCGCTGTTTTCCCGCGGGGCTGGGGTGGATTTTTTGAACGTGCCGTATCCGGGCTCGGTGGCCGCCGCCTACGCGCTCGCGTCCGGCGCGGTCGATGTCACGCTGATCAATGGCACGAGGGCGCTCGATTCTTACGTGCGCACCGAGCGCGTCAGGATCATCGGCGTCGCCGCCAGGGAACGCAGCAAATTGCTCCCGGATGTGCCCCTCGTCACCGACACGATCGCGGATTTCTCGCTGATCGGCGCCTTCGGATTATTCGCGCCCAAAGGCACCCACAGGGAAATCGTGCAGCGTCTGCACCGGAGTGCCCGGGCCGCGTTGGTAGCACCCGCCGCGGCCAAACAGCTGGCTGAGCACGGGATAGAACCAGCGACCGGTTCCACGGCCGACTTCGAACTTCTGCTGCGCCAGGAACTGGTGACGCGGACCAAATTGATCCTGGATGCCGGCATCCAGCCCGAGTAGTGCGTTCGCCGTGCCCGCCATGCGGCTTTAGGGAACCTCTGAACAACCCCGCCACACCAGCCTGGAAGGGGGAGGGGCCCATTCCCCTACAGCTGGTGCCATTTCATTGATTTCACTGGATTCCAGCTTTCGCCGGAATGACGGAAGTAGCGTTTTCGGAGCTTCCTTAGACGTTCTTCAACAGCGACGCCATGTCCTCGGCGTGTTCCTCTTCCTTGGCGAGGATGTCTTCCATCAGCTTGCGCGTGGTCGGGTCGTCAGTCTTGAGGTAAGCGATGATTTCCCCGTAGCTCTCGATGGCGATGCGCTCGGCGATGAGATCTTCCGTGATCATGTCGCGCAGGTCCTTGCCTTCCTTGTATTCGGCGTGGCTGCGGCCCGCCAGCACCGCCGGGTTGAAATCGGGCTCGCCGTTCAGTTGCACGATGCGCTCCGCGATACTGTCGGCGTGGCCCTGTTCCTCGGTCGCGTGTTCCAGGAACTCGGCCTTGACCGACTCCGCGTGGATGCCCTCGGCCGTGTAGTAATGACGCTTGTAGCGCAGCACGCAGACCAACTCGGTCGCCAGTGCTTCGTTCAGCAGCTTGATGACCGTCTCGCGGTCGGCGCCGTAGGCGCTGGTGACGGCGCCGTCCTCGATATGCTTGCGCGCACGCGAGCGCAAGGTTTCGACGTCGGAAATGAAGTCGTTGCTTTGCGCCTTGTCTGATTTCCCGGTTTTTTGTGGTTTCAAGGCGTCATCCTTCAGGTTTGCGAACGGGGTTTAAACGCGGTTACAGCGGACTGAAAATGCCGGCGAGCACGCCGAACAGCGCCATGAGCGAGATCGCCGCACCGGCCGCGAGTCGCCGCCGACGCCAAGGCCGGCGCGCGGCTTCATCACGCGCCGCCAGTGACTCGCGCAGTTGCGCCATCAGGCGGTGCATGCCCTCGTCGTTAGTCAGCATGGGAGCCGTCCCTGCCCTTCAGTCCACAACCTTGTTGTAGACGAAGAGGCCGAGAACGAGAAAGATCGCGCATAGCGCCAGAAACACGAAGAACAGGATTTTCGCGATGGAGGCAGCGCCAGCGGCGAGGCCAGTAAAGCCAAGCACCCCGGCGACGAGCGAAACTACGGCAAAGATCAGAGCCCATTTCAGCATGACGAATCTCCTTGCAATCGGTGGTCGATGATGGGGCGGCGATGAACCCCTACGTCGTTTCGGGGATCAACGTCATTGATAGTTCATGTTCGCGTGAGCGGCCCTGGGTGCGGAGTCAGGCCATGCCGGTTTCGCTGTCAGAATGCGCCGACACGGAAAACCGGCTTCCTACGGGCCTGTGCGGTGGGTCTTTGACTACAATCGACATTGCAAGCCTGATTCGCCATCCCCTATCCCCCATCCCCCTTAACCGCTAGTCAAGCTCAGTCGCCGGAGTCGTCGAACCGTGAAATGGGATTTTCTGCTGCGCTGGCGCTGGGAGGCCGCTCTCACGGCCTGCATCGCCGTGGCCCTCGGCATTCTGACCATGTCCGAGACGGGGAACAACCGCCTGGCGAACGGCTACAACGACGCGCTCGAGTCCATGCTGGTTACGTCGCGGCTGAGCGAAATGATGGTATTACTGGTCGATGCGGAAACCGGGCAGCGCGGCTACCTGCTGACGCGACGCGAGGGCTACCTGACGCCTTTGGATGCGAGCTTGCCCAAACTCAGGGCAGTGCAGGACGAATTGCGGGCCATCTACGTGCTGCGCGAACCAGCGATGATCAACGAGTACGGCGCGCTCATCGGCCTCATCGGCGGCAAGTTGACAGAGATAGAGCAAACGGTGGAACTGTCGCGGGCCGGCAAGACCAGCGCCGCGCTGGAACTGGTGGCGAGCGATCTGGGCGAGCGGAAAATGGACGAGATCCGGGCTGCCGTAGAACGCCTGCAGACCTACGAACGGGACCGCACCGCGATGCTGGTCAATGACTGGCGGGGCAGCCTGCAGTTGTCGCGTCTCGCGATCGCGGGGACCACCACGCTCAGTATCGTATTGCTGGTCCTCATCATGCGGTGGCTCAAGCGGGACTGGCTGCGGTCCCGCCAGCACGCCGAATTGTTGGACGGCATGGTCCGGCAGCGGACGGCCGAGCTCGCCACCTTGTCCGCCCATCTGCAGGTGGCGGGCGAATCGGAGAAGTCCCGCCTCGCCCGCGAGCTGCACGACGAACTCGGCTCCATCCTGACCGCGAGCAAGATGGACGTGGCCTGGGCCCGCGGCAAACTGCCGGCGGAGTTGACGGCCCCCCGGGAAAAGCTGGAGCGGGCGATGAAAAACCTGGATGCAGGAATTCAGATCGGGCGCCGGATCATCGAGGATCTGCGGCCGACCACGCTGGCCTCCTTCGGGCTGACGACGGCGGCGCGGGAACTCGCGCAGCAGGCTGCCGAGCAGGCGGAGTGGCATCTCGAGCTCGATCTCCCCGATCACGACCCGGAACTGCCGGAGGACGTGGAAATCGCCCTGTTCCGTATCCTGCAGGAATCCGTGAACAACGCTGCCAAGTATGCCCAGGCGACGCGGATGCGGGTCGCATTACGCTGCGAAAAAAACGACTGCCAGCTCGAGATCCAGGACAACGGCATCGGTTTCCGGCGCGCGGACGTGCGGCCTAAATCCCACGGGCTGCTCGGCATGCAGCAGCGGTTGCACGCCCGGGGAGGCCGCCTCGATATCGAGAGCGCGCCGGGGCGGGGGACGCTGGTTCGCGCTTACGTCAGTTCTGTGGCCGATTTGCCTGCGGACCCTTTTTCCACACCGCGCGGCGCGACCGTGGCCGCTCCAGTCGAGGATCCTGCAGTTCCCAGCGGCGCTCGCTAAGTTTCGCGGCCCGCGTCGGATTCGCGGCGTTTCAGCGCGTGCGGCCAGCGTTTTGCGCCAGCGGTGCGCCGTCCGGACTGGCGTTGGCCGGGGGGGCGGGGATAAAAGTCGGTTCCGTGCCCTTCATCGACCAGACTGACGAGCAGAAAAGCCACAGCGAGGATGATCGCTGCGAGGCTGTAAGCCTCCATGATCAGCGCAGCCATTGGATCGTTCGTCATGAGTGCGATCCAAACGGCCAGTGCGGCTGCCATCGCGCTGAAAGCAGCGTTCCGCAGGCTGACGTTCACCCGGATCGCCGATCGCCTGGGAATTCCTCAGAGGCTAACGCACGCAGCAGGCACACGCCCGTCGTAATGCTGAGTATGACAAAAGCGGTTTGGCCGATCAGCGCCAGGCCCGCCTCTCCCATGAGGCCGAGCGCCCAGGCCATGGCGGCCAGCACGGCGGAGATGAAAGTCAGGGTCCAGCCAGTGATCATCGTGAAATCTCCGTTTGACGGTGGCCGGCGACGAGCCGAGCCTTGAAAATAGCCATGCACGCATCTTGGGGTTGTGCGGGCCGCCGCTCCGTCGGCGTCGGCTGAAAATGCCGTCGGCTGGCGCTGACGGTGACGTAAGCGTGGCAGGTAGCCCGCCTCAATCAAAAAAAACGGGCCTAGCGGCCCGTTTAAGCACTCCTGGGAGGAGGGTAGGAGTGGACAGGACTATTTGACGCCGTGGCGCGTTTTGGCTTCCGAGACGCAGCGGTCTTTGGCATCGCCGGAGAATTTATCGCAGCGTTCCTTGGCGGCGGCGTAGTTTGCGTCACGCTTGTCTTCGGCGGCGTCTTTGCGCGCCTCCGCGGCTTTTTCGTTCGCGTTGCCCTGCGCTTTGTTCGACGTAAGATCGGCCTTGGCGTCCGCCTTGGCTTTGGTCTTCGCGGCCTTGGCGTCCTTGACGCACACATCTTTCGCATTGCCGGCCTGGTCGTCACATTTTTCCTTGGCGACGCCGTAGTCTGCGTCGGCCTTGGCCATGCGCACGTCGGTACGGTTTTTCGCCGTGTCGTTCTTCCGTGCGTTCATTTCAGCCTTGGCGACTTTCCCATTGCCTTTGGCCTCGGCCATGCAGATGTCCTTGGCGTTGGCTTTGAGGCTGTCGCACGCGTTCTTGGCGGATTTGAAATCGGCCGCGATGCGGTCCTCGCCTGTCTTGATTTCCGCCTTGGTCATGGCGAACGCGAAGGCGGTGCCGGCGAAGCCCATCGCGCCGGCAACGGCCGTCACGATGAAGCGCTGTTTGAATGTCATCATGCTTCTCTCCTGTTGGGTGCCTGACTTAGCGCTTGGTCCAGCTGTCGAAATGCTTTTCGTTGCGGGTTTCCCAGTCCGACACCTGACGTTCAGCGTCGTCCTTCGCCACTCCGTAGCTTTCCTGGATTTTGCCCACGAGCTGGTCGCGCTTGCCCGCCATGACGTCGAGGTCGTCGTCTGTGAGCTTGCCCCATTGTTCCTTGACCTTGCCCTTGGCCTGTTTCCAGTTACCCTCGATGGTGTCCCAGTTCATGTGCTGCTCCTTGTGTTGAAGAGGTGGTGTGACTTGCACTTACATCTTGTTCTTGACGTTGTCGGCGCCGTCCTGAATCTTCTCGCCTCCGCGCTCGATGTCCTTGCCGGCACCCTTCACGGTGTTGCAACCGGTTAGAACGGCCAACGCCATCAATGCGACTATCGCCGCAAGCTTTTTCATGTCGATCTCCTTGAGTGTGGTGCGATCTGATACCGTGCCGCGCCCCCAGTGGCCGCATCGGAGTGTTGAAGAATAAAGATCGGCGGAGCGGCGCGCCGTCGGGACAATGCCCTTTTGCCTGTAGGCTGGCGCTTACAGGCAGCACGGCGCTGAAAGCGCGTGCCGCCGTACGTAACAACAGCACGGCCGGAAGACCGGCCGTGCTGGGCTATCCCTGCAGAGTTCAGGCGTCTGGAGAAGGTTTGCCCGTCCGACCAGGCACGGGATCCCCGCCTTTTGATTTGCTGCGTCCCGTGGCTTCCGCGCGCTTCATGGCAGCAGCCTCGGCATCGCTGCCGGGGGCGGCCGCTTTGGCCGCGGCGTCAACCTTGCCGGACCGGGCGAACTTCTCCGCCGCGCTGTCATACTCGCGCGCGGCCTTGTAGTTGCCCTCGCCGAATTCCTTTTCCTGCTCCTGCTTTTGAGAGGGCAACTCCCGGGGTTGGTTCTGCCGCAGATGCTCTTTGGGTTCCTTCATCCCGGTTTCCTTCATGCCGACACCCGCTTAACGCCGGCCGACCAG
This sequence comes from uncultured Streptomycetaceae bacterium, assembly GCA_964641785.1. GTDB lineage: Bacteria > Pseudomonadota > Gammaproteobacteria > Burkholderiales > SG8-41 > CAZXNF01. The sequence goes on from CAZXNF010000116.1 coordinate 6,432, forward strand.
CAGACCGATCACGACACCCACCGCGGCGATCACGCCGAGCGTGCGCAGGGGATTGTCGCGGGTGACAGTACCGACCCAGCGGGTGGTGGCATCCAGTTGCTCGGCCGCAACGGCCTTGCCTTCACCGACGATTTCACGCACCGACTGCGCGGCCTTCCCGGCGACGGCGCTGAGGCGCTCGGCCGCAGGCTGCGGGGTGCTGCTGGAAGCGAAATCCTTCATGGCGTCCCCGCCCATGGAGGGGGAGACGGTGGCGGTGCCGGTGGTGGACGGATAAGTGGTCGTTGACATGATGAGTGACTCCTAGATGGTGTTGAAGAAACTGCGGATTGAAGAACTGCGCTTGGTGAAATACGGGTGCCGCTTTACTGGTTCCTGCTGGTTTCTTGTCCGGTCATGCCGCCACAGCCGTGACGAGTGCGCTAGCGGGGCTGCGGTGGCCAGACGGGGGGTGGCGCTGCCTTTTTTCATTGCGGATTTATTTCCACGTTGAAGGCCGCAGCGTAAAAGCACGGCGGCAGTGCGGCGGTGAGTCAATCGCTGAACGTGCTGTGGGAGTGCGCTGACGTTTCGTCGCGCGCTCGCAACGCCCACGCTTGGGTCATGGGCAGCCGCACCACAGCTCAGCCATGAAAAGCTTGGGGGAGGACACGACCGGTACCGCGGGCGGGGCGCAGTCTCCGGTTGGCCCTGCGCCGTCGGGCCGTGTGGTGCGTGTCTTCCATTTCCGGCGAGGATTTCGGGGGAATCGCTCCGTGCCTGTACCGGACGGTTCCTTGCCGTTGTCGGCTCCCGCGTCCGGCGCCTGAGGCGTGTCAGATTGCGCCGACAGGAATATCGGCCAGCACGCACAGTGCCCGCAGGGCGCGGTGCTTACATTACCTCCACAGACGCGCGGTAGACCCGCTGGCGTCAGCTATCAACCAATCCATCACCGTCAGGGAGAATGCGATGGGACAGCCCTTGCAGCAGCGCATCGAAAGCAACTGGGAACACCTCAAGGACAAGGTCAAGGAATCGCTTGATAAGGTCGTCGAAGCCGTAGGCACTTACCCGGCCGCACCGGACGACATGGGGGTGATTCCCGTCGCCGGTATGGTGCCCGCCGTGGCCGCGCCTAAACGCAAGGCCGCGCGCAAATCCCCGCCGAAGAAAACCGCGCGCGCCGTAGCCAAACGCGCGACGACGGCCTCCCTGCGCACCCCCGCGGCCGCCGGCAAGAAGCGCGCGGTCAAGACCGCATCGCGAACCGCGGTGCGGGCCAGGAAGTCCCGATGAGGGTCTCCCACCCCACCTCGCGCGGCGGCCGCAGCGTGAGCCTTGCGGTTAAGCGTAAACGCGAGGCGGACGACGCCAAGGCCCTGCCGCTGCCCCACGAGCGTGACGAAAGTGCTGCGCTCTCGCGGGAAATACCGGGCACCGTGCGCCCGCGGATCCGGCAGGCGCAGTTCGATGTCGAACGAGGCCTGGTCGATACCGAGCGCCGCGGCATTCCGTCGGACGTGCCGGCGCCGGACAAGGAACGCGGGCGTGAGGATGTCACGTGACCCGTGACGCGCACCACTGCCCGAATCTATCTACTGCATTCACCTTCAAACTTTCAAAGGAGATTTACATGAACACGAACATCAAACGCACCACAGTACTCGGCCTGTCCTTAATCGCGGGTGCGGCGCTGCTTGCTGGCTGCGACCAGAAGCCTGCCGCGACCAAGGAGGCACAGAAATCCTCTTCCTCCTCGTCCTCGGTCGAGTCGACCGCCAAGAAGGTGGAGAAAGCCGCCGACACCGCGATGGACAAGACCAAGGTCGCCCTCAGCGACACCGCGATCACGGCTGCGGTCAAATCGAAGTTCATCGCCGATGCCGATCTCAAGGCGATCGACATCAATGTCGAAACCGTGAACGGCGCGGTCATGCTGAAAGGTAATGTGGACTCGGAACGCAACCGCGACAAGGCCACCACTGTTGCCAAGGAAGTGGATGGCGTGAAGTCCGTGTCCAACACGCTGGTCATCGCCAGGAAGTAGTGCAATCGTGCCGGAACGCGTGGGGCTGCGGTTGGCTGGGCGCTGGGCGCTGATGCTGGTGGCCGCCGCCCTCGCCTTCGCGTTGATGACTATTGTGCTGCGATGGTTGTCGCCTCCTGGCCACCCGGTGTCCTGGCTGGACACGCCGCAGTCATTGTCCCGGTGGTTGCCAAAATACCCCCAGGCCGATGCCTGTCACCACGCACTCAGCGCAGTAAAAGGACCCCTCTCATGACCTTTACGTTGCCTCCGCTCCCGTACGACGAGAAGGCGCTCGCGCCGGTGATTTCCGCCGAAACCCTGCGTCTGCATCACGGCGCGCATCACAAGACCTATGTCGACAAGCTGAACGAGCTGCTGGAAGGCAAAAACGTGGCGGACAAATCGCTGCTCGAAATCGTGCAGTGGAGTGCCGGCGTCGAAGCGCGCAAGGCGATCTTCAACAACGCCGCGCAGGCCTGGAACCACGAGTTCTACTGGGAGAGTCTCACGCCGCCGGG
>CAZXNF010000117.1:0-5110 GCA_964641785.1 uncultured Streptomycetaceae bacterium
ACCTCGCACCTCGCCGCGGAGCTGCTGAAAACCAGCGTCGGCGGGCTGGACGCCGTGCATGTGCCCTACAAGAGCGGGCCGCCCGCGCTGATCGATCTCGTCTCCGGCCAGGTGCAGATGCTGATCGCCACCATGCCCTCGACGCTGCCGTACGTGCAGGGCGGCCGGTTGCGCGCCATCGCGGTGGCGAGCCTCAAACGCGCGCAGGCCATGCCGAACGTGCCCACCTTCATCGAGTCGGGGTTCCCGGGCTTCGAAGTCTCCGCGTGGAACGCGATGCTGGCGCCCGCCGGCACGCCGCCCGAGATCGTCAACCGCCTCAACGCCGCCATCGTCAAAGCGGTGCAGACGCCGGAGGTGCGGGAGAAGCTGCTGACTCAGGGCGCGGAGCCCATCGGCGATTCTCCGGAGCAGTTCGGGGCCTACCTCAAGACCGAGGTCGCCAAGTGGGCCAAGGTCATCAAGGCCTCGGGGGCCAAGCTCGACTGAGCTTCGTGCAACGAGGGGCAGGCTCACGCCCTGAGCCACTGCCCCCCGTATCCTGCGCAGCCATCCCCACAGGAGGCTCGCATGAACGACGCCAGTGTAGTGTTGGACCAGCCGCACCTGACCGACACCCTGCGTTTCCGGGTGCAGGTCGAGAAATCCCTGCCGCAGGAAACCGTCCGCATCGGCGTGCGCGTGCTCGCCATCGTACGCGGCTCCGACCGCGACACCGCCGCCCTTGAAGGCCGCGTCCGCGAGGCGCTCGGCCAGTTCATCGCCGCGACATGGGCGCTCTCGCGCATCGAACGCACCGCCGAAGCCGCCGGCTACGAGCGCGTGCAGCTCCAGGCCGTCACGCGCGTGTCCGCCGCCGAAAACCACAACCTCGATGAACGCGCCAACGCCGCCAGCCGCGAAGGCCTCAAGCTCGATTCCCCCGCCGTGAGCTACGGCCTGTCGTCGGACAAGATCGGGGAGGTCGTGGACGAACTGCGTCTGGCCGCCCTTGCGCGGGTGCAGACGCAGGTGGAGGCCATCAACCGGCAAACCGGGCGCGACTGGCGCATCGGCGACGTCCTGTTCGGCGCGGCCGACGGTTACCGGGCAACGTCCAAGGGGGCTTACCGCGACGACAACGTCGGCAGCAGCCTCGACGGCCTGGCTGACGAATCCCCTGTGCTGCATGGCGCCGAGCGCGTTGTGCTGCTCGCCGCGGTCACGCTGAAGAGCGCGGCGGTGGGGCCAGGCAAGAACTACGTGATCAACGAACGGCTGTGAACCGTCGGGGATGCCGGGGTAGGTCGACAAAATACCCAGCTTTATGGGAATATGGGAATATGAAGACCACCCTGGAAATGCCGGACGAGCTGGTTCGCCGCATCAAGCTCCACGCCGTGCGCCGCAATCAGAAGCTCAAGGACGCAATCGCACAGTTGCTCGAGGCGGGCATGGCGGCCGCTCCCCGGGGGGATGCCCCGGTGCGGCCGCCGCGACCGGTGCGCCTGAAGGGCGGCACCCTGCTGACCATGGGCGACATTTCGAAGGCCATCGAGAAAGGGCGCGCCTAGCCGCGCGTGCTCGAACCGTGGTCATCGTCGACACCAATATCCTCGCCTACCTGCTCATCGAGGGCGACCGTACGGCGGAGGCGCAGGCCCTGTTCATGCGGGATGCAGAATGGAAGAGCGACGCTTTCATTCTTGTCGAGTTCACCAACATCCTCGCCACCTGTGTCCGCGCACGCGGTGTGAGCCTGAAGCAGGTCGAAACGCTCTTGAATGATGCTGAAAAGAGTTTGCGCGGCCTGGTGAACGTCCCGCATTCACGCGCCCTGCGTGTTTCCGAGCGCTATTCCGTCGCCGCTTACGATGCCCGTTTTCTGGCGGCCGCTGATGCGCTGGGCGGGAAGTTGGTGACCGAGGACGCGAAGCTGCGGGCGGCAGCACCCAAGCTCACGCAGTCCCTGGCGGAAGCGCTGGCGGACTGACGGTCGTCAGCGCGGGCCGGCGTCAGCCCGCTTTTTTCTTCAGCATGTCCACAAACTCGTACTGCGGAATCGCGTTGCGCGGATGGCGCGCGCGTTCGTCGTAATACACCGCATACGGCTTGAACTCCTCGTAGATCGCGCGCAGCCGGCCGATGGCGTCGGTGTCGTGCAGGTCCACGCGCAGGTCGAGGTCCGAGTAATCGCGTTTGCCCCATACCACCAGCGCCACCGAATGCTCCGGCAGGCGTCCGGCCGCACCCTTGATGCCGCCGGCATCGCGCCCGCCTTCCAGTGCCGCGAGTAGCCGCGTGTCGAGGTCCGCCTCCGGCTCCGCGAGAAAGCGCTGGCCCATCGCCACCAGCACTGCTTCGCCGGCGAGCTGGCAACCGAGCAGCACGTAGCCTTCGCCCTGCACATGGCCCGCCCAGCCGGGCAGTTGCGCGCCCGTATGCGCTGCTGTTTTGCCATCGCGGTCGATCACGCCGATCTGCCGGTGCGCCTGCGTGCCGTCTTCCGCCAGCAACGTCTTCAGCGTGGCGCCGGGGCTGTGGCCCTGCGCCAGCAGGTTGATCGCGACGCGGTTGTTGCGCGGATCGGGGTTGCCCTGCGTGAAGCTGGCGCCGGTGTTGGGGCGCACCGCGGCGTCCGTGTACTGGCCGATGGCCATGGTGTAGCTGGCGGTGGCGAGGCCCAGGCGGCCGGTGCGCGCACAGCACGCGAGGATCGAATACGTCATGGCATTCCCGTCAGCAGTGGTGCAACTGGGCCGAGTTTAAGCGTAAATTCCGGCGGTGCGCATGCAGGCATGTCCTGTGCTTCATGCAGTGCGTCCATTTTCGCGGAGTCCGATCATGCAGGCTGGCCCATTTCCCTTTTTCCGCCGTTGCTTCATCGCGCTGCTAGCCGCAGCCCCCGTCGCCGCTGCCGCGCAGGGCTGGGCACCCACGCGTCCCGTGGCGCTGGTGGTTGGCGCCACGCCCGGCGGCAGCCTCGATCTTGCCGCGCGCCTGATCCAGAAGGTCAGCGAGCAGAACAAGCTGGTGCCGACCCCCATCGTGGTGCTCAACAAGGCCGGCGCGGGGCAGGGCCTCGCCTGGGACTACATGCAGGAGCGCGGCAACGACGGCCACGCTCTCTCGCTGGGCGGACCCAACCTCGTCTCCAACCCCATCATGGGCCTGCACAACATCAGTTACCGCGACGTCACCACCATTGCCATCCTGCTGGACGACTACACCGCCATGGTCGTGCGCAATGAATCGCCGTTGAAGTCGATGCGGGAAGTGGTCGAGCGCCTGCGCAAGGACCCCGGCGCGTTGACCATCGGCGTTGGCCCCGCGCTGGGCGGCGGCGCGCATCTGGGTGTGGTCGTCGCGCTGAAGGCCGCCGGCGTGCGCGTACAGGACGTGCGCTTCGTCGTCTACAAGTCCGCCGGCGAGGCCCTGCTGGCCGCCATCGGCGGCGAGCTCGACATCGCTGCCGGCACCGTCGCCAACTATCCGCCGCAGATCACCGCCAAACGCATCCGCGCCATCGGCGTTACCGCGCCCAGGCGCCTCGGCGGCCTCATGGCCGACGTGCCGACGCTGCGCGAGCAGGGCATCGACGCCACGTTCACCACCTGGCGCAGCGTGATCGGACCCAAGGGGCTCGCACGTCCACAGCGGACCTACTGGGAGAACGTGTTCGCGCAGGTGGTGAAGACCGACGAATGGCAAAAGGATCTGGAGCGCAATTTCTGGAGCGCGAATTTCCTGACCGGGGACGCCGCGCAGCAGTTCGTCGTGCAGCAGGACAAGCTCTACCAGCAGCTCTTCACCGATCTCGGCATGGTGAAGGGCAAGCCGGCGCCCTGACTTGAGGGTTGCCCCCACCCTAACCCTCCCCCGCGTGCAGGGGAGGGGATCTTTCCCGACTTGGTCATGGTGAAGGGCAAGCCGGCGCCCTGAATTGAGGGTTGCCCCCACCCTAACCCTCCCCCGCGCGCAGGGGAGGGGATGTTCTCCTTCCCCCTTTGGAAGGGGGAAGGCTGGGATGGGGGTTGAGGCAGTGATCCGGGGTTAGGCAACGGGCAGCAGCCCGGCCTTCCGCAGCGCCTGTTCCCGCGACAGAAAGATCGAGCGCTCACCCTGCGGCCGTGCCAGCGGCCGTGACAGCGGCCGCGCATCGGCGCTCTGCAGCCACACGCGCATCAGGAAGCGCTGCTGGTCGGGCTGCGGGCCATCCTGGAAGCCGGTGCGCGAGTGGAAGGCGACGTGGTTGTTCAGGTACTGGATGTCGCCCGGCTCGAAGGCCATGTCGAAGCGCAGGTCGTCGCGCTTGGCCAGCGCGTCGATGAGGTCGAGTGCCGCGCGCTCCTCGTCCGTCAGCGGCGCGTTGCCCACCGTGGCGCCCTGTTCGATCGTCTTGCGCACGTAGCGCGTGGACAGCCGGCCCTCGAAATGGTCGAACACCGGAATCCGGTATTCGGTGACGCGAGCGATGCCGTCGCCGGTTTCTCCGCGCAGGCTGTAATAGAAGCCGCGGAAGAGAAGGTCCAGCACCTCGGGCTTCGTCGCCAGGATTTCGTTGTAGATCGACATCGAGCTGGCGATGCTGGAGAGGCCGCCTTCCAGTGCTTTCTGCACGCAGAACAGGCCCACGCGGTCCGTCGGGTCGCTGTGGAAGGGCATGTAGGCATTGGTGCGGTAGCCGCGCACCAGTTCGCCGTTGCTGACCTCGCCCCACTTCAGGCCCTCGTTGCGCACGTGGCCGACATGGTCGCCCTTGCTGTTCTGCGCGATCACCACGCCGAGATAGCCCGACAGGCCGAAGTAGATCTTCTCGATGTCCGGCACGTCGTAGCGCGCAACCGGCACGCCGCGCACCAGCGCGATGCCGCGCCCGTGCTCGAGCTGGTGCGACATCTCGCGCAGGCGTTTCGCCAGCGTCGGCAGCGGGAAGTTCTCCGGCCGGATCTCCAGTGGCGGCACGCCCGCGGCGTTGGCGGCTTTCAGCGCCGCTTCGATTTCCGCGATCTCCGCCGCCGTCAGCGCGTAGATCCACGAGGGGTCATGGCGCAGTTCCTCGGCTTTCCACGCGGAAGATCCTCGAGGAGTACAAGCGCCGGCGTCACGCCCGCCTTCCAGCGCTTCGAGG
>CAZXNF010000117.1:5120-8915 GCA_964641785.1 uncultured Streptomycetaceae bacterium
GTTCATTGACGCGTTCGCGGAAAGGCGGGGTGGGGCGGGTCAGGTCGTTCATGTCAGGCAGCCTTGGCTTGAAGTTGGGCAACGAATTGTTCTTCCGGCAGCGCTTGCGCCGGATTGCGCGCGCGGTCTTCGTAGTAGGGCTGCCGGCGCTTGTACTCCTCGAGGATCTTCCGCAGCTCGGCCACGGTTTTGTCGTGCAGGTCCACGCGCAGGTCGATTTCCGGATGGTCGAGGCGGTCCACTACGCGGATCCACGCCGAGCGTTCCGGCCGTGGCACGCCCTTCAGCGCCTGGCCGCCGGCGTCACGCCCGCCTTCCAGCGCTTCGAGGAGGCGAAACTCCAGCAGCGCATCCGGGCTCTTCATGAAACCGGCCACAATGCCCGCCACCGTCTGCGGCCCGGCGAGGCCGTTACCGTAGGCCGCGTAGCAGGGCCCCACGGTATGACCGGCCCACTGGCCGATCTTCGCGCCCGTGTGCGCGACGACGTTGTTCTCGCGGTCGATGATGCCGAACTGCCGGTATTCGAAATCCGGGTCGCTCGCGGCCAGCGAACGCTTGATGTACTCGGGCTTGTGGCCCTGCGCGAGGAGGTTGAGCGCGAACGGGTCTACTTCCCGCAGGTAAAAGGCCTGCGACTTGCTGACGCCCACGTTGGCCCGCACGCTTTCGTTGCGGCGGCCGCAGGCGATGGAGAAGGTCGTGGTGCCCACGCCGAGGCGGCCGGTGTGCGGGCAGCGGGCAATGATCGAATACGTCATGCGTTCCTCCAGTAAGCGCTGAAATTGTAGACCAGCCCCCCGCCGCGGAGGCGGCGGCGCGCCCGGAAATTTCCTGCATCAGATTGCGCTTTGCGCATCCCGAGCAACATTTTGTGCATACTGCGTTCGCCTTGATTACATACAGAGATATGGCAATATTGCCATACATTTGTTAGCCTTTCCGCATCGCTAAGGCCCGGTTCGAGTGGGACGCGACGAAAGACCTCGATAATCAGGACAAGCACGACGTTTCGTTCGCCATGGCGCAGTTTGCCTTTGCGGATCCCGACCGCGTGCTGGCGGAAGACCGTTCGCACAGCGCCGGCGAGAAGCGGCACTACTGCTTCGGGCGGGTGGAAGGCGGCGTCCTGACGGTCCGGTTCACGTATCGTGGCGATGTCATCCGGATCTTCGGAGCCGGCTATTGGCGAAAAGGAAAGCAGATTTATGAGCGCGAAAATAAAATACACGAACGAACCCCTCGGAAAGCTTGAAGTGGTTTCCGATTTTCTTCCGCGCCCCGAGGATCTCGTCTCTCGGGATGAGGGCGTGAAAGTGACGCTTGCCCTCAGCAAGCGCAGCGTCGCGTTCTTCAAGGATCAGGCGGAAAAGCACAACACGCAGTACCAGCGCATGATCCGGCGGCTGCTTGACGCTTACGCAGCGCACCACGAGCAAGCGCCAGCCCATCGCACGGGCGGTCGCGGCCAGAAGCGCCGCGCCGCCTAGGACGGCGTTACCGTCGGCGTCGAGGCGGCCACAGCGCCTATCTCTGAGTCCTCAGTCCTCAGTCCTGTTTTCTCCCACCCTACCGCGCCATAATGGCCCCATGGACCGCACCGAACGCTTCTACCGCATCGACCGCTTGCTGCGCGAGCGCAGGATCGTCCCGGTCCGCGTGTTTCTCGACGCGCTGGAAATCTCGCTCGCCACCTTCAAGCGCGACATCGAATACATGCGCGACCGCTTCCACGCGCCCATCGTCTGGGACCGGCAGCGCGGCGGCTACGCCTTCACCGACGCAGAGAAGCACGCGCCCGCCTACGAGCTGCCCGGCCTGTGGTTCAGCGCCGGCGAAATCCATGCCTTGCTCGCCGCCGAGAAACTGCTGGAAGACGTCGGCTCCGGTCTGCTGGCCGGCCAGCTCGCACCGCTGAAGAACCGCCTCGAACAACTGCTCGGCTCCGCCGATCACAGCGCGGAAGAAGTCCGCATACGCATCCGGCTGCTGCACGCCGGTCGGCGCAAGATGGCGCTGCCGCACTTCGAAACCGTCGCCGCCGCCACGCTCAAGCGCCGCCGCCTGAAGCTCCGCTACTACAGTCGCGTCAACGACGCCGTCACCGAACGGGAAGTCTCCCCGCAGCGCCTGGCCCACTACCGCGACAACTGGTACCTCGACGCCTGGTGCCACACGCGCGACGGTATCCGCAGCTTTGCGGTGGACGCCATCCGCGGTGCCGAGCTGCTGGACGCCAAGGCCAAAGCCGTGCCCGACAAGGACCTGGACGAGGAACTCGCCAGCGGCTACGGCATCTTCGGCGGCAAAAATGTGCAATGGGCGAAGCTGCGTTTCAACCCCGAAGCCGCGCGCTGGGTGCGTAACGAGGAATGGCATCCCGACCAGCGCCTGACCGACGAGCCCGATGGCAGCCTGGTCATGGAACTGCCCTACACGGACGAGCGCGAACTGACGATGGACATCCTCAAGCACGGCAGCCGGGTGGAGGTGCAGGCGCCGACGGGTTTGCGTAAGGCCGTCGTGCAAGCGATCGCGGCGGCGGCGGCGCTGTACCGCTAGGAAATCGCTGAACAACCCGTCACACCAGGCTGGAAAGGGAGTGACCCCTTCCCCTGTTGCTGGTGCGCATTTCGTTGATTTCCCCTGGATTCCAGCTTTCGCTGGAACGACGGGAGAAATGTTTTTCAGGGCTTGCCTTGCGCCAAGCCAACCTCCGCCCAAAAAAATGCCCTCGCAGGCAGGGCCCGCGGGGCATCTGGCGTGCGCCTTGCGAACGGCTTTACTTCTTCATCGGCGAGATGGGCATGCACTCCACGCCTTTCGGCGAGCGGACCATCTTGTCCGACTTCATCATGGAGTTGTCTTTCATGTCGCGCGCTACGGTTCCCTTGGGGCAATCGTTCGGACCTTTGGGCGTGTTGTCGCTCGTGCCGCTGGGCAAAGGCGTCGTTTGCGCCATGGCGAGCGACGAACTCAGGGCGATGACGGCGATGGAAAGCAGTTTGTATGAAGTCATGGTGTAACTCCTCGGTAAATGAATGTGAACAACCCGGGTATAAGGCCCCATGCGGATCCGGCTGCGGGATCCGCAGGGCGATGCTCTTTCCCGTCGCGCATTAGACGGGCTACGCGGCAGAGTCGCTATAGGGGTATCTCTGACACTGACCACCGTATTTTCTGACAAGTATAAGCACGCCAGGGTGTTACCTCCCTCAGCCTTTGTACAGATGCTGTTCCACCCAGCCGAGATAGCGCCTGACCCAATCCTGCAGGAACTTCCGGCTGCCGTCCCCGATTGCGCCGTCGGCGTCGAATAGGCCGTCTTTCGCCTGAATGAAGGCTTCGGGCTGTCCGAGCGTGGGCATGTCCAAGTACGCGAGGATGTTGCGCAGGTGCTGCTGGGCCAGCGCCGTGCCGATGGCGCCGACCGAAACGCCGATGATGCCCGCCGGCTTGCCGGCCCATGCGCTCTGGCCGTATGGGCGCGCCGCATGGTCGATCGCGTTCTTGAGCACGCCCGGTATCGAACGGTTGTATTCCGGCGTCACGAACAGCACGCCCTGCGCGGCCAGAATCCCCGCCTTCAATTGTTTGACGGCTGCCGCCGGGTTGCCGTCGTCGTCCTGGTTGTAGAGCGGCAGGTCGCCGATGGGCAGCGGCTCGAACGCCCACCCCGCGGGGGCGAGTTTCGGCAGGGCATCGGCCAGCTTACGGTTATGCGAATCGCGGCGCAGGCTGCCGACGACCACGGCGATCTTGCGGGGGCTCATGCCGCGCGCTCCTGGAAATCAG
>CAZXNF010000118.1:0-8888 GCA_964641785.1 uncultured Streptomycetaceae bacterium
CTCAAGCCAAGCTGTGCTTCAACACTAAGCCGACTGACACAGCTGAGGCAGTACAACGCTGGCTCTAAAATGCAAGACGACGTTATGCTTTTGCGAGGCACAGCTGCCTAACCCTTCCTATATGGACTCCTCCCAACAAGGAAGAGACTGATCGATAGTTTTGGCGGTTGGGTAAAGCCTGCAGTCGCGCATTGACGTCACTGCGCCGGCATCGTGAGTGGGCTCTGTGTGGCCCGTGCCGACATGGGATCTGCGAACACCGAAGCGCCAATCGTTACAGGCGGCTGCAAGCGAGCCGGAAGAGTTATCGACGTCAGACGGTGCGGGGGCGACCCTTAATGCCATGATGAGCGATCAATCTCAGCGCAAGCGTGGGTGGAAGACATTTCATGCAAAACTGATTTCAGTTGGCGAGCGCGAAGGCCTGCCGCTCGATCTTCTGGCTGAGTCGTCGTGGCTGCCCGTAGGGCTCCTGGTCGCGCAGCGTCGCGTAGCAGATGCGCGCCATCTTGTTCGCCAACGCACAGGCCGCCTTGTTGTGGTTCGCGCGCCCCTGCACCGCCAGCGCCCAGTCCCGCAGCCCATCCACCGGGCGCCCGGCCCGTTTAGCCACCGCCGCCGCCCGCAGCACCGATCTGGCCCCGTGGGTCAGCAGCATCCGCAGATAGCGGTCGCCGCGCTTGCTGATGCGCCCCAGGTGCCGGTTGCCGCCCGAGGAATGCTCCTTGGGCGGCAAGCCGAACCACGAAGCGAAGTGCTGCGCGTCCTTGAAGTGGGAGACCTGCCCCGAGGTGGCCGCCACCATCGCGGTGGCGGTGAGCAGCGTCGTGCACGCCGGCGACTGGCGGGCGTGCAGGGTCAACTCCCGCTCGATCTGCCCGATCCGCGCCTCCAGCAGGCGTATCTCCTCCACCAGCAACTGCAGCGTGCCGCGGATCAAGGCCGGCACCGCCGAGTGCGGGTCGGCCAGCACCCGGCCGATTTGCTCCACCCCCAGCCGGCTGCCCAGGGTGATGCTGATACCGAACTCCCGGCAGAAGCCGCGCAGCGCATTGATGCGCGAGGTGCGGGTGCCCATCCACAGGGAACGCGTGCGGTGCAGGGCTTGGAGTACCTGCTGCTCGACCGACTTCACCCGCACCGGCACGATGTCGGAGGCGCGGGCGGCTTCCAAGAGCGCGCAGGCGTCCGCCGCATCGGTCTTGTTGCGCTTCACGTAGGCCCGGACGTAGGCCGCGGGCAGGAGCTTGACCGCGATACCGCGCGCAGCCAGACAGCGCCCCTAGTGGTGGGCGGAGCCGCAGGCCTCCATGACGACCAGGGCGACGGCCCGGTTGTCGAAGAAGCGCTCGAACTGGGCGCAGGTCAGGCGGTGCTGCTCGATGACCCGCCAGGAAGTATCGGCGACTGCCACCTGAAACACGGACTTGGCCAGATCCACCGCAACGGTGGTCGCATTCATGTCGGACTCCTCTCGTTTGTGCTGACGCCACCCAATGACTCAGCTTGGCACCATGAAGCCGCTAAAAAAGCGGGAGGAGTCCATCCCATCAATCGAGCGGACGTTCCAAAGGCCGCTGCGCGCCCTTTGGCCCGCCGCTCATGTCAAACGTTAGGCCGCACAACACGCAAACACGAACCGAGAGGCCACAAGCGATGGATTGGTACAACGGCTATAGCCCGCAAGAGCGCAGCGCAATGGGTCGCGCACTATTCCCCGCCGCCGCGCGGCAGCCGCCATGCGCGATGTGTGGCGACCCGAATCCCAAGAAGATGCAGACGCACGGAGAAGACTATTCGAAGCCTTATCGCTGGGAGCCGCCGGCGGCGTATCCCGTCTGCACCGGATGCCATGGCCGCCTTCATTCAAGGTTCGGTGCCCCTCAGCGTTGGCAGTCTCTCCTGGCCTTCCTACGAAAGGGTTGGTACGCCGCAGAGGTGTCCGTCGACGACCTGAAGAGACACGAGTCCATCGGCAGCGCATATCAGTGGCGCGAACTTCCTCACGAGCCACCTGTTCGTTCTGGCCCGAGCGCATGGTGGTGGGAGGCGCTAACCACTGATGAATCGAGCCTTCGCTCGCCAGAGGCGCGTGCCAAGCGGTAGGGCGGGAGGTGTGGTCTAACCCATCAATCGAGCGGCGCGCCAAGGGCCCGCTTCGCGCCCCTTGGCCCGCCGCTCGAGTAACCCCAGCACCTTGACGATAACTTCCTGCTCGGTAATCGCCTCGTTCGGTGTGCTGTCCGTCTTGAAGGGACGGAAAACTTCTTTCAGGGACTTGGCGAAAGCTTCGACGGCGGCGTCGGGGGCTGTTTCCAGACCGGCGTAGTCTGGATGCCATCGCGCAGGAAATCGGAAGTGAAGAGCTGGCCTTGCATGGGGGCCGATGATGGCACAGCCGCCCACGATCGGCACCCGTCAAAAAGTGCTTCAGTACACCCGGGTCAGCGTCCACCCCCGCGTCTCCAGCAGCCGCAGCACGCCGCGCTCGCCGTACAGATGGAGCGCGCCGACGGCAACGAAAGCGCCGCCCCGCTGCAGTTGCGGCTGCATACGGTCCACCATCTTCCGGTTGCGATCGGTCAGCAGCAGGCGTTCGAACAGCTCGTTGGTCGCCTTGAGGTCCGGGCGGTCTCGCGTGCTTTCCTCGCTCACACGCCACATCGCGCCGAGATCGCGGGCGAGGTAGGCAGCGAGCAGGCGCTCGGTCTGCCGCGGCAACGTCGACAGCGTTTCGAGGGTGTGCTTGAGCATCAGCACCTGGTGGTTCTCCGGCATGCCTTCGAAGGCGCCGACCTGATCGTCGACGGACTCCAGCTCGGACACCGGCAGGCCCCGCGCCCGGGCCTGCTTGTACAGCACGAAATCGAGCACTTCGGAGGAACTCTGCTGGGGCATGGCGAGGATCATCATCACCGCCCACGGGCGGAACCCGCGCACCACGGGTTCCGGCATGCCGCGCGCCTCCATCACCGGCACCAGCTTCCGGTAGAGGTCTGTTCCCGCGGCTGCCTCCAGCGTGCGTCCGTCGTTGTAAAGCATGCGCGTTGCCAGCGTCAGCAGGTTGGCCGAATCGAGCGACACCTCCATCGTGAAGCTGCGTGCGCTGTCGAAGGCCGTGCGCACGGGCGGCGGCAGTGCGAGGACGCGCGGATCATCTACGTGCATGGTGCCGAACACATGGCTCGCCGCGATGCCGGGCTTTTCCACGCGCCACAGCAGGCCCTGCTCATACGGCACGCGCCCGGCGGGCGCCTGCGCGAACGCGGCAACGGCGCACAGCCCACCCAGCATCCAGACAGCGGAACGCGCCGCGTGGCGGACCGCCCCTGCAACCGTTGCATGCATAATGCGGGCATTGTCCTGCAATTGCGGCAGCCCCGCTCCTGCAAAAATCACGCTGCCCCATTTTTATTCCGCATGCCCGCCCCTGCTGCCTATTCACCGCGCCGTGCCAGCCGCTCCGCGTTCCACGACCTGGGCGTCGTGCGCTATCACGTGCGCGAGTGGGGCAAGAACGATGCGCCCGCGCTCTTTCTGCTGCACGGCTGGATGGACGTCTCGGCGTCCTTCCAGTTCCTGGTGGATGCGTTCGCCCGCGACTGGCACGTCATCGCGCCGGACTGGCGCGGCTTCGGGCAGTCGGGCTGGGCGCCGGGCGGCTACTGGTTCCCTGATTACTACGCGGACCTCGACGCGCTGCTCGATCGCTACGCGCCCGGCGCGGCCGTCGACCTCATCGGCCACAGCATGGGCGGCAATGTCGCCTGCAACTACGCCGGCATCCGCCCCGAGCGGGTGCGCCGGCTGGCGTCGCTGGAGGGCTTCGGCGCCACCCGCACCCATGCCGACGACGCGCCGGCGCGCTACGCGCAATGGCTGGACCAGACAAAGGCCGGGCCGGAATTCAGTCCGTACTCCACGTTCGACGCGGTGGCCGTGCGCCTGCGCAAGAATAATCCCCGCCTGCCCGAAGCCAAGGCGCGCTTTCTCGCCCAGCACTGGGCGCGCGAGGAAGCGCCGGGCCGCGTGGTGCTGGCGAGCGACCCGCGCCACAAGCGCGTGAACCCCGTGCTGAACCGCATGGATGAAGTGCTGGCGTGCTGGCGGCGCTACGCCGGCCCCGTGCTGTGGGTGGCCGGCGCACAGTCGAAAGCCCGCGGCTGGACCACGGACACGCCCGAACAGCTGGCCGAACGTAAGAGCGCGTTCCGTGATTTCCGCGAGCACACGCTGGAAGACTGCGGCCACATGCTGCACCACGACCAGCCGGCACGCTTGGCATCCATCCTCGAGGGTTTTTTCTGAGCGCCGGCCCCGCACAGGAAGTGCTGGACGTGCTGGACTTCTGGTTCGGCGCCCCCGACACACCGGAGCATGGCCAGCCGCGCGCGGCCTGGTTCAAAAAATCGGACGCATTCGACGCGGAGATCCGCGCGCGCTTTCTGCCGCTCTACGAAGCGGCGGCCCGCGGTGAAAAGGAGACTTGGGCCCGCGACGCGCACGGCACGCTAGCCCTGATCGTTGTGCTCGACCAGTTTCCGCGCAACCTGTTTCGCGAAGGTCGGGAAGCGGCCCGCGCCTATGACACCGACCCGCAGGCTTTGGCGCTCGCGCGAGGACTGGTGGCAAGTGGCGCCGACCGGAAGCTCTCGACGGTCGAACGCTGGTTTGCCTACCTGCCCTTCGAACACGCCGAAGAGTTGGGCGCACAACGCGAAGCGCTGCGCCTGTTCACGCAATTGAAAGAGGAAACAGGCCTGGCCCACGCACTGCCGTGGGCACAGAAGCATTACGACGTGATCGCGCGCTTTGGGCGGTTTCCGCACCGCAACGCTATGCTGGGCCGGGCTTCCACGGACGCAGAAGCGGAGTTTCTGAAAGAGCCCGGCTCGCGCTTCTAGGCGCCCACCGGGATCCCCCGCTTACTTCTTCTTTTCTTCGGCGCGCGGCGCGCCGGCTTCCACGTCACCCTCGGTGCCCACGGCGAACACGTTCGGGCAGGCGAAGCCCGCGGTCAGGATGAAGATGATGATCTTGCCGAAATGAACGAGCGGCGAATCTTTTTTTTGCTGCGCCATGATGCACTCCAGGTCGGTATCGAGGGGATGGAACCATGCGCCGCAGCCGGCGTACACCACCCGCCCTGCAGCCCGCGAAGCCGGATAGTGCAAGCGCGAGCTTTCGTGAACCTTACGGATTCAATCGCAGACAACCCGGCCTGAAATGCTGCTGCGCCGGCCCGGACAAACGCGCCAAAGCGGTGCGTCGCGCACCGTTCCCGGACGCGTCCGCCTAAAGCAGCTCGGTATCCGCATGCGCGTAGGCCGGCGCGCACGCGCAGAGGATTTTCAGCCGCAACGTCCCTGTGTTCTCCACGCGATGCGGGACGCCGGGCGCAACGCACACGGTATCGCCGGCCTGAACGGCAAACCGCTCGCCGCCCAAAGTCATGACGCCTGCACCCGCCGTGAAATGGTAGAGCTCCTCGGTTTCACCGTGGCGATGCAGCGTGGTCGCAGCGCCCGGCGCAACGGTCGCCTCGGCGAGGCTTTGCGCACGATTGCCCTGCACGGCCGGGTGCATCATTTCGCGAATCTCCGAACCGTCTTTGGTGACGTACGGCGCAATGTCGTCCAGGCGGCTGCGCGGCCCGCGGTAGCTTTCCAATCGACTGCCCTCCACACGTTCGGAGCAGCGACACTATCCGGCGTCCGCGACAGTGGCAAGCCTGTCGGCTATGCTTGCCGCTTTAGGGGACTGCATACCGATGCTCGGCATCCTGGGCGGCATGGGGCCGCTCGCCACGGCGGACTTTCTGACGAAGCTGATCAACGCCACGCCGGCGACTTGTGACGAGGATCATCTGCCGGTGATCGTGTATTCCGTGCCGCAGATTCCCGACCGGCCGGCCGCCATCACCGCCGACGGGCCGACACCGCTGCCGGCCATGCTGACCGGTGTCCGCACGCTCAAGTATGCGGGCGTGCAGGTCATCGCCATCGCCTGCAATACTGCCTACTACTGGCACTCGGAACTGGAGCGCGAGGGCGGCGTGCGGATCCTGCATATCGCCGACGCGGCCTGCGCGGAACTCGCGGCGCTGTTGCCGCCCGCCGAAGGCACCACCGTCGGACTGATGGCCACCGACGGCACGCTCGCGGCGGGCTTCTACCAGAAGCGGCTGGAAGCGCGCGGCTACCGCGTCCTGGCGAACACCCCGGAGGACCAGCAGCGCTGGGTGCTGCCGGCCATCCGCGACGTCAAGGGCAACGACCTCGTCGCGGCCGGCCCCAAGGTGGAACAGGCCATCCACCGGCTCGAAGCCGCCGGGGCCGAAGCAATCATCTTTGCGTGTACCGAGTTGCCGGTCGTCGTCGAACATGCGCGGATCATGCTGGCGGCCCCTTGCGTGGACACGACCGCCGCCTTGGCGCGTGCCTGCGTCAGGTGGTGGAAAGAACGCTGACGGCGCCGCGCATCGCCGGCACCCGCCCCGGGACGGCCGCGCCGCCGCCCGTCGCCACTCCCGGCAGTGCCGGTCGCACCAGATGGCGGCGTGGCGCAGCCATCCGGCCCGGTGTTGGTGCATTGAACGCCACTTCCCCGAGTGAGAGCGGTCCGTCTACCCTTCGTACCCCCCCGTCGCGTCGCGCGGACCGTGCTGTGGACAAGCCCCTGCCGTTGGGCTAGATTGCGCGCAGATTGCGTTTTTGTTAATCCATTTCGCACCTTCCTCCCTCCACTACCGTTCCAAGTTTCCGTTTTTTCCCTTGTGGCCGCAGTTGCTGCGCGACCCACACCAACAGTCAGACGAGGAGATAGTCATGCGCATGTCCAAATTGCTGCTGGCGCTGCTTGCCGGCGCCGCCTTCACCACTACCGCCACCACGGTGTCCGCACAGGATGGCGCGCTCGGCAAGATCAAGAACTCGGGCACCATCACCATCGGCCACCGCGACGCGTCAATCCCGTTCTCGTATTACGACGACAAGCAGCAGCCGATCGGCTATGCGATGGACCTGTGTCTCAAGATCGCTGACGCCGTTAAGGCCGAACTGAAGCTGCCCAAGCTGGACGTCAAATACCAGCTTGTCACCTCGGCGAACCGGATCCCGCTGATGGCGAACGGCACGATCGACCTCGAGTGCGGTTCGACGACGAACAACGTCGCGCGTCAGAAGGAAGTAGGCTTCACGATCACCCACTTTCTGACCGCCAACCGCTACGTCTCGAAGAAGTCGTCGAACATCAAGTCGATCGAAGACCTGAAAGGCAAGACGGTGGTTTCGACTTCGGGCACGACCAACATCAAACAACTGACAGATCTTAACCTTGCCAAAAACATGGGGATCAACATCATCCCGGCGAACGGCCACCCGGAAGCGTTCCAGATGGTGGAAACCGGCCGTGCGGTCGCCTTCGTGATGGACGACATCCTGCTCTACACGCTGGTCGCGTCGTCGCGCACGCCCGGGGATTACGTGATCTCCAACGACGCGCTGTCCCTGCCGGAGCCCTACGGCATCATGATGCGGAGGGACGACCCCGCTTTCAAGAAAGTCGTGGACAACGCGATGCGGGCCGTCTACAAGAGCGGCGAGATCAACCGGATCTACGAGAAATGGTTCGTCAAGCCGGTACCGCCCAAAGACATCAACTACAACGTGCCGATGTCGCAGCAGTTCAAGAACCTCGTTGCGAATCCTACCGATTCGGGCGATCCAGCCGACTACAAGTAGCGCGTCACGCATTGCACGGGGGACTGGGAGGTCCCCCGTTATGCTTGGGGAGAGCCGGCCGTGTACAACTGGCAGTGGAGCATCTACTTGCAGCCCGCCGCGGACGGTTCGGGGACGTGGCTGAACTACCTGCTCGTGGGACTTCTGTGGTCGCTGGCCACCGCGCTCTCCGCCTGGGTGATCGCGCTCTCGATCGGCTCCATCGTCGGAACGTTGCGCACGACGCCCATGAAATGGGTGGTTCGTCTCGGCAACGCCTACGTCGAGATCTTCCGCAACGTTCCGCTGCTCGTGCAGATGTTCCTGTGGTTCTTCGTCATCCCCGAACTGCTGCCCAAGGGTTTAGGGGACGCGATCAAGCAGATGCCCCCGCCGTGGGGGTCCTACGTCCCGGCGGTGCTCTGCCTGGGGCTCTATACGTCGGTGCGCGTCGCAGAGCAGGTACGCGCCGGAATCCAGTCCCTGCCGCGCGGCCAGGGCATGGCGGGAACGGCGATTGGACTCACGCTGCCGCAGACCTACCGCTACGTGCTGCTGCCGATGGCTTTCCGCATCGTGATGCCGCCGCTCACCTCCGAGTTCCTCAACATCATCAAGAATTCGTCGGTGGCGCTGACCATCGGCCTGCTTGAGCTCACCGGGCGCACGCGCGCCATGCAGGAGTTCAGCTTCAAGGTATTTGAAGCATTTTCCGCGGCGACCTTGATCTACCTGATCACCAATCTTGTCATCGTGTTGCTGATGCGCGTCCTCGAGAAAAAACTGCGGGTGCCCGGCTTCATCGGCAGCGCTTCTCAAGCGCCCGCAGGACACTGAGCGATGTTTTCCGGCTACGACTTCGACGTCATCCAGCGCTCCCTGCCCTACCTGTTCCGGGAGGGCATGACCTTCACGCTGACGCTGACGGCGCTCGCGATGGCGGGCGGCATCTTCTTCGGCACGCTGCTCGCGATGATGCGGCTGTCGCGCTTTCCGCTCCTGAACCTTCCGGCCGGCGCCTACGTCAATATCATGCGCTCGGTGCCGCTGGTGCTGGTGATCTTCTGGTTCTACTTCCTGGTACCCTACATCGCCGCCTGGATCATCGGCGCGGACCAGCCGGTGCAGGTGGGCGCCTTCACCTCGTCGCTGATCACCTTCATCCTG
>CAZXNF010000119.1:0-8887 GCA_964641785.1 uncultured Streptomycetaceae bacterium
TATGCGAACGGGTCGTTCCACATCGGCCACATCATGGAGTACATCCAGGCCGACATCTGGGTGCGCTTCCAGCGGATGCAGGGCAACACCGTGCATTTCGTCTGCGCGGACGATGCCCACGGCGCGCCGATCATGCTCAAGGCCGAGGCCGAGGGCATCACGCCCAGGCAGTTGGTCGACCGCATCGCCGCCGAGCGGCCCAAATACCTCGAAGGCTTCCACATCGCCTTCGATAACTGGCACTCGACCGAGTCGAGCGAGAACACCGAACTGTCGCAGGACATCTACCGCCGGCTGAAGGCCGCCGGGCTGATCTACACCAAGCCGATCGAGCAGTTCTTCGATCCGGTCAAGAAGATGTTCCTCGCCGACCGCTACCTCAAGGGCGAGTGCCCCAAGTGCGGCGCCAAGGATCAGTATGGCGATGCCTGCGAGGTTTGCGGCTCGGTGTATGCGCCGACCGACCTGAAGAATCCCTATTCGACGCTCTCCGGCGCGACCCCGGTGCTGAAGACCTCGGAGCATTACTTCTTCAAGCTGTCCGACCAGAAGTGCGTCGCGTTCCTGAAGACCTGGCTGCACGAACCCGGGCGGCTCCAGCCCCAGGTCGCCAACAAGGCCAAGGAATGGCTGGAAGGCACCGACGATCAAAGGCTCGGCGACTGGGACATCTCGCGCGATGCACCCTACTTCGGCATCGAGATTCCGGACGCGCCCGGCAAGTACTTCTACGTCTGGCTGGACGCGCCGATCGGCTACCTCGCCAGCTTCAAGAACTATTGCGCAAAGAAGGGTATCGATTTCGAAGCCTTCCTCGCCGACCCGCAAACCGAGCAGATCCACTTCATCGGCAAGGACATCATCTACTTCCACACCCTGTTCTGGCCGGCGATGATGAAGTTCGCGGGCCCGCCCTACAAGGTGCCCAGCAACATCTACGTGCACGGCTTCATCAACACCGCCAGTGGCGAGAAGATGTCCAAGAGCCGTGGCACGGGCCTGAGCCCGCTGCGCTATCTCGACGTGGGCATGAATCCGGAGTGGCTGCGGTATTACATTGCGGCGAAGCTCAATGCGTCCGTTGAAGACATCGACTTCAATCCGGATGACTTCATGGCGCGGGTGAACAGCGATTTGGTTGGGAAATACGTGAACATAGCGAGTCGTATCGCTCCGTTCCTGGCTAAGTTTTTTGAAAACAAAATGCCGGAGATTCGCATGGCCAGTTTCAGTGGCGTACCCGTCACTGCGGATACTTCGGGCTTGGCCGTTGCCGTCGCAAACAGCAAAGAAATTCGCGCTTACCTAGAAGAGCGAGAGTTTGGCAAAGCCATGCGCTCGATCATGGAAGTCGCTGATTCAATCAATAAAGAAATAGATGGGTTTAAACCGTGGCTATTGGCAAAAGACGCCACTGCCAATCCAGTGGCCATGGAGCAGTTAGGTCAGATTTGCGCCTCGTCAATTGCTGGTTTCAAATTACTTACGATATTCCTCAAGCCAGTTCTTCCGAAGCTCGCTGAAGCGGCCGAACTTTATTTGAGAAGCGGCCCCTTGAAATGGGATAAAGCTGAACTGCCTTTGAATATTGAAAACTTTTTACCCGCCGGACATGAGTTTGGGCAATTCAGGCCTCTCATGACCCGCGTCGACCCCAAACAACTCGACGCCCTGTTCGACGCCGACACTTCGCCCCCCTCTCCCTCCGGGAGAGGGGCTGGGGGTGAGGGAAAAAAGAAGAACCGCCCCGTCCCGCCCGACCTTCTGACCTTCGCGCGCAAGCTGCGCCAGGAACAAATCGACGCCGAGCAATTAATCTGGGGGCTCCTCCGCGACCGCCGATTTGCGAATGCCAAGTTTCGCCGCCAGCATCCGGTGGAAGCGGGTGAAAAGAAATACATACTCGATTTCTACTGTCCCGAACTGAAACTCGCGATCGAACTGGATGGTGGACAACATCTTGAGGATGCGGCACGCGATACCAATCGTAGCGCCGCATTGGAGAAACAGGGTATTTCGGTATTACGCTTCTGGAATAACGATGTACTGGCCCAAACGGAAGCTGTGCTTGAATCAATCTGGAACAGGATTATGGAAAATACTGCTGACAAATCTCCCTCACCCCCAGCCCCTCTCCCGGGGGGGGAGGGGAGTAGCCAGATCACCATCGACGACTTCTCGAAGGTCGACCTGCGCATCGCCCGGATCGCAAACGCCGAACACGTCGAAGGCGCCGACAAACTGCTGAAGCTGACCCTCGACGTCGGCCCGCTCGGCACGCGCCAGGTGTTCGCCGGCATCAAGTCCGCCTACGATCCGGCGGCGCTCGTCGGCAAGCACGTCATGGTGGTCGCCAACCTCGCGCCCCGCAAGATGAAGTTCGGCCTCTCCGAGGGCATGATCCTCGCCGCCTCGGGGGATGCGCCCGGCATCTTCCTCATGAGCCCCGACTCCGGCGCGCAACCCGGCATGCGCGTGAAATGATGCCGTAATGGAGTTTGCGCGCTTCCTGCAGTTCCGGCCCAAACTCCTCGACTGCCTCAAGGGCTACAACCGCGCGACCTTCGCGGCCGACGCGATGGCCGGCGTCACCGTCGGCATCGTCGCGCTGCCGCTGGCCATGGCCTTCGCCATCGCCAGCGGCGTCCCGCCGGAAGCGGGCATCTTCACGGCGATCTTCGCCGGCTTCCTCATCTCCGCGCTGGGCGGCTCGCGCGTGCAGATCGGCGGTCCGACCGGCGCCTTCATCGTCATCGTCTACGGCATCGTCGCGCAGTACGGCGTGGCGAACCTGCTCGTCTGCACCTTCATGGCCGGCTGCATCCTGCTGGCGATGGGCTTCTTCCGGCTCGGCGTCCTGATCAAGTTCATTCCGCTGCCGGTGATCATCGGCTTCACCAACGGCATCGCGGTGCTGATCTTCCTGTCGCAGATCAAGGATTTCCTCGGCCTTGAGACCGGGCCCCTGCCCGCCGAGTTCTTTTCGCAGATCCGCACGCTGTCCGAACACCTCTACACGGTGCAATGGCCTACGGTCGCACTCAGTGCCGCGTGTCTCGCCCTAATGCTCGCTTGGCCGCAACGCTGGGCCGCCCGCGTGCCGGCCCCCGTTCTGGTGCTCGTTGTGGGTTCGGCTGCGGTTGCGCTGTTCCACCTGCCCGTCGAAACGATCGGCAGCCGCTTCGGCGGCATCCCGCAATCCCTGCCGGCCTTCCAGGCGCCGTCCCTGAGCTTTGACCAGTTGCGCAACCTCGTGGTGCCGGCCTTCACCATCGCCATCCTTGGCGCGATCGAATCGCTGCTGTGCGCGGTGGTGGCCGACGGCATGATCAAGGACCGCCACGACCCCAACCAGGAACTGATCGCGCAGGGCGTGGCGAACATGGTCGTGCCCTTTTTCGGCGGCATCCCGGCCACCGGCGCGATTGCCCGCACCAGTCTCAACATCCGCAATGGCGGGCGCACGCCCGTGGCGGGGCTGATTCACGCACTGACGCTGCTGGGCATCGTACTGCTGGCGGCGCCACTGGCCAAGCATGTGCCGCTCGCCTGCCTGTCGGCGATCCTGATGATCGTCGCCATCCGCATGGGCGAATGGCACCAGTTCAGCACCCTGCGCCAGTATTCGAAGGGCCGCGCGGGCACCCTGCTCGTCACCTTCGTCCTGACCGTGGTGCTCGACCTCACGATCGCCGTGCAGGCCGGCATCCTCTGGGCCTCGCTGCTGCTGATCCGCCGTCTGGTGCAGGTGACGGCGATCGGCCGCGCCACCGATGCAGGCGACGTGCCCCGCGGCGTCGAGGTCTACCGCGCGTTCGGCGCGCTGTTCTACGGCGCCGCCGACAAGCTGGAGGTGCTGTTCCACGACCGCCACCCGCATGTGAAGGCGCTGATCGTCGACCTCGAACACGTGATCTACCTCGACTCGACGGCGGCGCAGACGCTGGAACTCGCCTACTTCGAATTGCGCGCCAGCGGCATCGAACTCGTGCTGTGCAGCGCCGCCCCGCAGCCAGCGAGCATGCTGCGCCAGTCGGGCATCGGCAAGCTGCTGGGCGCGCAGGATGTGGTCCAAAACCGCGACGATGCGCTCGCCCGGGCGCGCGACATCCTCGCGGCCCCCTGAACTAAACCGGAGCACTCCGCATGCGTATCGAATCCCTGGAAGCCATCGCCCTGTCCATTCCGCTCACGCGGGACTTCGGCGGCAGCACCTATCACGTGCTCAAGCGCTGCACGGTGGTCACGCGCGTGCGCACCACGGGCGGCGTCACCGGCGAGGTCTACAACGGGGACAACCGCGAGCACGGCCCCGAGATCGTGCGCCTCATCCATGAACTGCTGGCGCCCCTCGTCCGCGGCGAGGACCTGTTCTCGCTCGAGCGCGTGTGGGACAAGATGTTCGCGCAGACCCATGCTTACGGCGACAAGAAACTGCTGCTGGAGGCCATCGCCTGCGTGGACTGCGCGCTGTGGGATGCCTACGGCAAGGCCCTGGGCCGCAGCGTGCGGCAGTTGCTCGGCGGCTACCGCACGAAGCTGCCGATCATCAGCATCGGCGGCTACTACGTGGAGGGCAAGACGCACGCCGACATCGGCCGCGAGATGGAGCTGTACCGCAAGGCGGGCATGGCCGGCTGCAAGTTCAAGGTCGGCGGGCTGTCGCCGGAGGAGGACGCCAAACGGGTCACCGCCGCACGCAAGGCGGCGGGCGACGACTTCATCCTGATCGTGGACGCCAACCGCGGCTGGAGCGCGCCCAATGCGACCCGCTTCGCGCGCCTCATCGAGCCGCTCAACATCACCTGGTTCGAGGAGCCCTGCCACTGGTACGACGACGTCGCGCTGATGGCCCAGGTGCGCCGCGCCACGCGCATCCCCGTCGCCGCAGGCCAGTGCGAATACACGAGCCACGGCGTGCGGCGCCTGGTCGACGCCAACGCGGTGGACTTCGTGAACTACGACGCCTCGGAAGGCGGCGGCGTCACGGACTGGCGGCGCGCGGCGGCGCTGTGCCAGACCGCCGGCGTGCGCATGGCGCATCACGAAGAATCACAGATCTCCCGCCATCTGCTGGCGGCCGTCATGCACGGCACCTACGCGGAATGCTTCGCCGACCCGGCGCGCGATCCGGTCTGGCAGACGATGTGGCTGAACCGGCCGCCCGCCAAGAGCGGCATGATCGACGTGGCGGACGATCCCGGCTTCGGCCTCGTGCTCGACCAGGACTTCATCCAGCGCTACCGCGTGGCCTGAGCACAGGACCATGGCCGTCGCGCGCCCCAAAGCCTGGACGGTCTACATCCTGCGCTGCGCGGACGACACGCTCTATACCGGCATCGCCATGGACGTGGCGAAGCGCCTCATCCAGCACAACACGAACAACCGGCTGGGCGCCCGCTACACGCGCAGCCGCCGGCCGGTGGCGCTGGCCTACCGGGAGCCTGCGGCCACGCGCGCGGCAGCCGCCCGGCGCGAACACGCAATCAAGGCACTGACCCGGGCGGAGAAAGACCTGCTCGTCAATGCCGCGCGCCGCGGGCGGCGGAAGAAGAGCTTGTTATAATCCGCGCCCGACTGAACGACGCCCGCACTCCGGACCGCCTGCCGCGTTTTCGACTCCCCGGCCGGCGGTTTTGTTTTTAAGGCCCATGAACGATCCCACCCCATCCTCCGCCCCCGAACTCGCGCGCGACGTCGCCCGCCGGCGTACCTTCGCGATCATTTCGCATCCGGACGCGGGCAAGACGACGCTGACCGAGAAGCTGCTGCTGTTCGGCGGCGCCATCCAGCTCGCGGGCACCGTGAAGGCACGCAAGAGCGCGCGCCACGCCACCTCCGACTGGATGGAAGTGGAGAAGCAGCGCGGCATCTCGGTCACCAGCTCGGTCATGCAGTTCGCGTATCCACCAGGCCCGGCGGGCCATACGATCAACCTGCTCGATACCCCGGGCCACGAAGACTTCTCCGAAGATACCTACCGCGTGCTGACGGCGGTGGACGCCGCGGTGATGGTGATCGACGCCGCCAAGGGCGTGGAGGTGCAGACGATCAAGCTGCTGGAAGTGTGCCGGCTGCGCGCCACCCCCATCATCACCTTCGTCAACAAGCTCGACCGCGAGGTGCGCGACCCGGTCTCGCTGCTGGAAGAAATCGAGTCGGTGTTGAAGATCGACTGCGCGCCGGTCACCTGGCCGATCGGCATGGGCAAAACCTTCCGTGGCGTCTACCACCTGCTGACCAACCGGCTGATGCGCTTCACCCCCGGCGAGGAGAAGCGCGGTGGCGATCAGGAACTGATCGAGGGCCTGGACAACCCGCGCCTCGACGCGCTGTTCCCGGATGAAGTGCAGACGATGCGCGCGGAAATCGACCTCATTCGCAGCGCGAGCCCCGCCTTCGACCTGCAGCGCTTCCTTGCGGGCACGCAAACGCCGGTGTTCTTCGGTTCCGGCATCAACAACTTCGGCGTACAGGAAATCCTGCAGGCGCTGACCGAATGGGCGCCGCCTCCGCAGCCGCGCGACACCGGCATTCGCATCGTTCAGCCCACCGAACCGGCGTTCACCGGTTTCGTGTTCAAGATCCAGGCCAACATGGACCCGCGCCACCGCGACCGCATCGCCTTCCTGCGCGTGTGTTCCGGCCGCTACACGTCGGGCATGAAGGTGCATCACGCCCGGCTGGGGCGCGAGATGAAGCTCGGCAACGCGATCACCTTCATGGCGAACGAGCGGGTGGCGAGCGAAGACGCCGTGGCCGGCGACATCATCGGCATCCACAATCACGGCCAGCTCCAGATCGGCGACACCCTGACCGAAGGCGAAGCGCTGGCCTTCAAAGGCATCCCCTACTTCGCACCGGAACTCTTCCACCTCGCGCGCCCGCGCGATCCCATGAAGGCCAAGCAGTTGCAAAAGGGGCTCAAAGAACTCGGCGAAGAAGGCGCGATACAGGTGTTGGACACCGGCGCCAGCAACAGCATCCTGCTCGGCGCGGTGGGTCCGCTGCAGTTCGAGATCGTGGCGCACCGCCTGCAGAGCGAATACAAGGTCGACGCCATCTACGACGCGGCCAACCTGCACGCCGCGCGCTGGCTGACCTTTCCCGACGACACCGTCCGCAAGCGCTTCGAGCGCGAGGAAGCGCTGCGCCTCGGCCGCGACATCGACGACAACCCGGTCTACCTCGCGCCCAACCCGGTCAACCTGCAACTGACGATGGAACGCTGGCCCATGGTGTCCTTCCACGCGATCCGCGAGCACGGGCAACGGCTGCAACACGAATAATTGGTCCGCGTGAATAGACCCTACTCGGAAGCCTGCGAGCGCAACAAGGCGCCCATCCTGGCGGTACTACGGGAGCACTTCACCGATCGCCGCGAAGTGCTGGAGATCGGCAGCGGCACCGGACAGCACGCGGTGCATTTCGCGCAGGGCCTGCCGCACCTAGTCTGGCAGACGGCGGACCGCCGCGACTATCTGCCCGGCATCCGGCTGTGGCTGGACGAGGCGAAGCTCGCCAACCTCCGTGCGCCCCTTGAGCTTGATGTGGATGGCGCGTGGCCGGCGCATCGCTACGACGCCGTGTTCACGGCGAATACGTTCCACATCATGCACTGGCCGCAGGTGGAGAAACTGTTCGCGCACCTGCCCGCCATCAGCACGCCGGATGCGAAGCTCGTGGTCTACGGGCCGTTCAACACCGGCGGACAATTCACCAGCGCGAGCAACGCCGCCTTCGACGCCTCGCTGCGGCAACAGGATCCCGGCATGGGCATCCGCGACATCGAGGCGGTGGACAGCCTCGCTGCTGGCGCGGGTTACGTCAGAGTGGAAGACCGCGCGATGCCAGCGAACAACCGATGCGTCGTGTGGACACGCCGGCCGTAACCGCCGGCCTCAGCGCACCGTCTTGCGCGCGATGACGACGTTGTCGAACACGAGGTTCACCGTCCAGATCCAGCGTGCGCCCGCGAACAACTCCGGAAAGCGCGTGTAGCCGGGCATATTGTTAACACCGATGTCGTCGTCGGTGAACTCCCATGCGCGGGGCCAGTTCAGGTCATTGAACCGGGGGGACTGCCAGTTGGCGGGTATCGGGTAGTGCACCGCATAGCACTTGTCCTGGCAGTCGGGCAGCTTGGCGAAGGGGTGCATGCGCCCGCCCAGCCCCTGCGTGTCGTGAACATTCCCCCGCTCGACGACCTCCTTCGGATCATTGAGTGGCGCGATATAGAACGACTGCGCCTTCCAGCTGCTGTCGGTCACCGTGCCGTCGCTGAACCGCGCGACCAGGCCGCCGTCGCCCGGATGCCAGGCATTGCCCTTGGGACCGCGCGGAAACCGTTCCATGCTCAGGCCGGAGTGTTCTTCCCAGTCCACCAGCAGGAACGCCATGGTGTAGGGACGCTTCACCCTGAACTTCACGATCGTGGAGTTGAAGGGCGAATACGGCATGTTGTCCACCGACACGAGCTTGCCGTTGACGTACAGCTCGTAATAGTTGTCCGCCATGATGAAGCCGGTGATGACCTCGCCGTCGGCATCGACTTCGATGACCGGCACCTTGTCGGTCGAAACCTCCGCCGAGTTCTTCGGCGTAACCGGCGTGCAATCGTTGTAGAGGTCGGAAGCCAGCGGGCCAAGGCCTTTCTGGAAGGCGGTTTCAACGGGTACCGTGATGACGGTGCCGTCGGTAGCGGTGATCTGGCCGACCGCGCTGATGCGGTGGTTGCTGTTCTTGGAGGCGCAGTCGTGCAGGTTCGCGATGATGACCTTGGCCCGCCCCTGCGTCACCATGCGCTTGGAAGGCGCGGTGTCGGCGGCATCCAGCGCGGGGCCCGCGCTCTGGCAACTGGCGAGAACGACGCCGGCGAGCAGCGCGA
>CAZXNF010000120.1:0-8868 GCA_964641785.1 uncultured Streptomycetaceae bacterium
GTTTTTATTCCCTCCCCCATGCAGGGGGAGGGCCAGGGTGGGGGTAGGACTTATCATTGGCTCGCGCACGCACCCATCAACCCGGAGAACGCCATGAACGAACTGAAAGACAAGGTCGCCATCGTCACCGGCGCCTCCACGCCGCGCGGCATCGGCAACGCGATCGCCAAGCGCTTTGCGCGCGCCGGCGGTTCGGTGCTGCTGGTGGCCGAAGGCACGGCCGAGCAGCTCGCGGCGGCGGTTGCCGAGTGCCGCGCGTATCCGGACGCGGGCCGCATCGAGTCCGCGCTCGTGGACCTGGGCGAGCCGGGCGCCGCCGAAGCGATGGTGGCGAAAGCCGCGGCCGACTTCGGACGCATCGACGTGCTGGTCAACAACGCGGGCATCCGCGCGGCAGTGAACTTCGGCGACTACACGCGCGAACAGTTCGACCGCGTGGTGGGCGTCAACCTCGCCGCGCCCTTCTTCGCCAGCCAGGCCGTGCTGCCGGTCATGCGCAGCCAGGGCGGCGGCCGCATCATCCACATGGCGAGCCAGCTCGGGCACGTCACCTTCGCGCAGCGAGCGCTCTACGGGCTGACCAAGGCGGCGCTGATCCACCTGACAAAGTCCATGGCCTATGAGCTCGCGCGCGACCACATCATCGTCAACGCCATCAGCCCCGGCCCGATTGCCACGCAACCCATCCTCGACAACGATCCGGCAGTCACGCAGAAGCGCGTGGAGCAGTACGTGCCCGCCGGCCGCCTCGGCCAGCCGGAAGAGATTGCGGACCTGGCGTTGTACCTGGCGTCCGGCAGCCCCGAGTACCTGCAGGGGCAGGACATCGTGATCGACGGCGGTTACATCATTCACTAGGCGCACGCAGCCAGTTTGCTCGCCCAGTCGCGCGGGAGTTCGACACGGCGGCTCGTCCGCACGCCCTGGTTGGCGTTTGGCAGATAGCCACGTGACTGATTGCGGCCCGGATCGCCGGCGACCACCAGCCCGATGTCGCGGGCGTTGAGGAAGGTGCGTACCGGACGGTCGGGATCGTCGGAGGCAATGTAATCCGCGGCGATGTGCCCCCGCTGCACCAGATCGTGGAAGTCGATGCCGAGACCCGCGGTCTGCACGGCGAAGCCCTGCATCCGCGAAGCCGGCATGGTGCTGTGCTCCCACAGGTAACGCCGCAGGTCGTCCTTGCTCCATTCGCGGGCGATCACTTCGGCGATAGCCGGTCCGACAACGATCAACGGATGCGAAACGTTGTGCCGCAGGCCGCGGTAGGCCCAGTACGCGAAGGCGTTGCCAATCACAGCCACGAACTGGCGTGCGTGGTCCTCCGCGCGCGTGCCGGCGCTGTAGACGGGCGGCGTGATACAGAGAACGCTTTGCACGGTGACGAGGTTCGTACCGGCAGGAAAGCCCTGGTCCAGCCCGAACGTCGACCAGCCGATGCGGGCTGCGAAATCCTCGTCCTCCGCCAGCGCGACGTTGAAGCTGTAGCCGATGCTCCCCTTGTCGCCATCGCCCGGCGGGATGCGGTAGCCGCAGATGTTGCGCAGGTAGAGCCGCAAAAAACGGCCTATGCTGCTGTTGGCTTGGCGTCCGACTTTCATCACGCCGGCACCATGATTGAGATCGAGCTGCTTGATGATCGGCCCGCTGACGATCACCAGCGGTTCCCACGCTGGCGTAGACCCGGCATCCTCCAGGTGGAAGTGGGGATCCGCGATGGCCTCGACGATGGCCACCAATACGGGCATGTACTCCGGCCGGCAGCCCGCCATGACGCCATTGACCGCGATGCTCAGGATGCTTGCCTCGCGGCTTTCCTGTGGCAATACAGCGAGGATGTCGTCCGGAGACCGGTCCGTGAACGTCAGAAAGGCCGCTACCCGCTCGCGTGTCGGCGGGATCACGGGCAGCCCGTCGGTCCACAGACGCTCGTGAAAGTGCTGCGTCACGGCATCCAGCGAGCCCGCGTACACCACGGATCCGGGTACGGGTTCGACGTCGTCCGCCACGGACGCCATTCCCGCGCGCGCGGTGAGCCCCTGGATAACCGCCGGCAGCAGATCGTCTACCTTGCTTTGCAAGGCCGCGTCGGTGTCCACCATGGGTGCGCCGCGGTATTCCGCGAGGGCGAAAGCGATGCCCTGGGCCTTCGCCACCAGCGCGGCCTGCTTCATAAAGGCCGACGAGATAATGCTGACCGTGGGGATGCCGGCCTGTTCGGCTACCGCGCTCGCCCGCAACACGGCGGGCGTGCAGCTCCCTCAGGCCCCGATGCCGGAAATAACCGCGTCGCAGCCCCGTTCGCGCAGGCGCGCCGGCAACGCCGCCAGCACGGCTTCTCGCCCGCTGCCGTGGGTGTCACCGAATGCTTCGTGTCCCACGAAACGGATATCCGGATAGCGTGCGACGAGCGCCTCCCGGATGCGCGCGAACATCGCGTCGCCGCGGAAAATGTGGTCCCACAGGAAACCGACGGTCCTGCCGGCCAGATCGGGTGCGCGCGCAGCGGCAGCCGTGTTCCGCACCGCCCGCCGCGCGAGCGGCCACAACACTTCGTACCGGGGTTCGATCTCGTTCATCTTGGCCGCGCCTCTCTCTGCATCGCAACATCATCGGTGCCCGGACTACAATCCCGGCTTTCTTATGATTGTCCCACGCGGATCGCCACGCGCGCCGCCCCGCTTCAGGAATCCGTCATGGCCAACCGCCTCGCCCGCGTCATCAGCACCATCCTTTTCCCCTGCACGCTGTTCGCCGGTGCTGCTACCGCGCAGGACTACCCCGTTCGCCCCATCCGCCTGGTCGTCTCCTTCGGGCCCGGCGGCAGCGCGGACATCGCGGCGCGCGTCGTTGCCGCCCGTCTCTCCGAGTCTCTGGGCCAGCAGGTGATCATCGACAACAAGCCGGGCGGCAATACCATCGTAGGCACGGAGTTCGTATCGAGGGCGGCCGCCGATGGTTACACCCTGCTGCTTGCGACCAGCAGCTTCAGCAGCAATCCCAGCATGTACAAAAAGCTGCCCTACGACGCGCAACGCGATTTTGCTTCGGTCGTGATGATCGGCGACACGCCCAACATGTTCGCCGTCAACCCCTCCCTGCCGGTGCGCACGGTCAAACAGCTCGTTGATCTGGCGAAGGCACGACCCGGCGAGATCAACTACGCGACCGCCAGCTACGGCGCCATCCACCACTTCACCGGGGAGCTGCTCAACCAGCGCGCGAACGTCAAGATGGCGCACGTCCCGTACAAAGGCGGCGCGCAGGCCGTGATCGACGTCGTCTCCGGCCAGGTGCCCGTCATCGTCAGCGGCATCCCCACCGCCAGCCCGTATCTGGCATCGGGGCGGCTGATACCGCTGGCGGTGACAGTGCCGAAACGCTCACCCGCATTACCAAAGGTGCCGACCATGGCCGAATCCGGTTTCCCCGGCTTCGAATCCAGCCTGTGGTTCGCGATCCTCGCCCCGGCCGGAACGCCGCGTCCCGTCATCGACAAGCTCAATCAGGCAACGAATACCGCCGTAAAAACCACAGCAGTGAAAGAGCAACTGGCCGTACAGGGCATCGAACCCGCCGGTGGCACCAGCGCGGATGTCGATCGCTTCATCCGCGAAGACACCGCTCGCTGGGCGAAAGTCATCAAGACAAGCAATCTGCACGCAGTCGAATAGCGCCCGAACATTCGCAAAGGCGATCACGGCGCTCGTGCACAGAAATCGGGCATTGCCCCGAATGCGCCTCACATCGCGATTATGGCTTCCGTAGTGGCGCACTCTCCCGCCTGAGGTTTTCTCAGCTCATGGGCAAGTATCGCTAAAGCGTATGACTTTGCTGACGCCTGAAAGCTGATTCACAGGCCGCGCAATGCTCCGGCAGGTCTGCATTTCACCCTGCAAGTCAACGCTGGCCCGCATCGTGCTAGGTAACCCATCAGGAGGAGTTACTGGCAACGAAAGGGGTCAACATGACCTTTCTGTGGGGCAAACTCCTCTGGCTTCTGCTCGGTGTTCCCGCGCTGGTGGCGGGCTACATCCTCATGACTTCGCGCAAGCGTCCGGCGCTGCGCTACTCCAGCGTTGCGCTGGCGCGTGCGGCGCTCGGCAAGGCCCAGCACATGCGGCGGCACACGCCGCCGGCGCTGCTGCTGCTGGCGCTGGTCTCGCTGCTCATCGCCGCCGCGCGCCCCACCGCCGATCTCACGCTGCTCACGGAGCACCGCACGATCATCCTCGCGCTGGACGTTTCGATGAGCATGAGCGCGGCTGATGTGACGCCCACCCGCCTCGCGGCGGCGCAGGCCACGGCCAAGGCCTTCATCGACGCGCTGCCGCGCCACGTGCGTGTGGGCATCGTGACCTTCGCCGGCACCGCGGCCATCGCGCAGGTGCCCACCCGCAACCGGCGCTACCTGGCGGAAGCGATCGATCGCATCACGCTCGACTTCGACACCGCCGTCGGCACCGGGATGATTGCGTCGCTCGTCGCGCTGTTCCCGACGGCGGGCATCGACGGCGAGTTCGACATCTTCGGCACCAACCTGTGGAAAGACGGCAACGAGAACGTTGCGCAACCGGTGGTGCCGGAAGGAAAACGCCAGGCGTTCCAGCGCGTGCCGGCCGGCTCGTACGAATCGGCGGCCGTCGTCCTGCTGACGGACGGGCGGAGCATGTCGGGCATGGATCCGGTGGCGGCGGCCAAGTTCGCCGCGGACCGCGGCGTGCGCGTTTATACGGTGGGCTTCGGCACGCCGGCGGGTGGCGACATCATGAAAGGGCGGGGCGAAACGATCAATGCGGGCTTCGACGAACAATCGCTAAGCTCAGTGGCACGCATGACCCGCGGCACCTACTTCAAGGCGGATTCGGCGGACGCGCTGGCGAAGGTCTACCAGCAGCTCACGCCGCAGATCGTCCCGGAGCGCGACCGGCACACGGAGATCACCGCGCTGTTTACCGCGCTGGGGGCGGCGCTGCTGATGCTGGCGGGGATCCTGTCGCTGACCTGGTACGGCAGGACGGCGTGGCGCGCGCTCGCCAGCGGCCTTCCGGCTGCTGGCATCGGTTTAACGCAGCGGCAAAGTTGCGCTGCCGGCGGGCGGCTCGATGATCAGCGCCCCCGAAGGATCCGTGGGATCGGCGGCACGCCGGGTAGCCTCCTCGCGGGTCCTGGGTTGTTGTGGGGCCACTATAACCGGCGCGCGCCCGGATTCTTCTTTTGCTTTCTTTCCCGCCGCTGCCTTGTCTACGGGCTCGATGGGGACCGGCGCCGTTGCCGCCCAGACGGCGCCTGTGGCGAGCATCCCGGCCAAAAGTCCAAAGGCTGCGATTCGCCCGCGCAACGGTATCCGCTTCATATGGCGCTCGGCTCCATTTGCCGCAGTTACTTCTTTCCCCCCGGCAACTCCTTGGGGTCCGCCTCCGGTAACGAAGGCTTCGCGGGATTCGTGGGTTGCGTCGGGGTGATCGTGCCCACCTTGGGCGTAGGCGTCGTCGGCGCAGTCGGTGGTTTATCGCAGCCCGCGAGCGTGATGCTTGCCGCGCATAGCACCACGGCGGCAAGCAGGGGGGTTTTTGATGTGTTGTTCATGATCGCTTCCTGTGGGAAATCGTGGCACCAAGAATTGAACGGGCGGCCTCGCGTTCCTGTCGGACGGACACTGATTCACGGGTAGGAATCTGGAGCCTGTTTATGGGCCTAAACGGTTGCGGCGAGACCGGGGTTCATTACTGGGAGCCGCTCGCGCCGCAGTGCCAGACTCTGCAAGCGAGCGGCGACAACGCAATGGGCCCCTAGTCCCGCGTTCCCTTCTGGTTGAGCCAAAAGGGCCCGTCTGCGTCGTTGCTCGTCGGAATGAGGGTCACTGCGGCCTCCTCGCGCCTAGGAAACATCTGAAAAAACCCCGTCACACCCGCCTGGAAGGGGGAGGTGCCCCTTCCCCTGTAACGGGTGCCCATTTCATTGATTTCACTGGTTTCCAGCTTTCGCCGGAATGACGGAAGTAGAGTTTTTCAGCGGTTACCTGAGACGCGTCGCCCGCGGCGTCAGCGCCCAGCCGGCGCTGCGGCGGCCCCCGGCGCGACAATCAACGCGCCGGAAGGATCCTTGGGATCGGCGGCGCGTTGCGACGACTCTTCGGATGTTTTGGCGCCCGCCTGCGTGGGCTTCTGCTCTGCACGCCCGGTTTCAATCGGGCTGACCGCGTTGCCCATCGGTGGCGCCGTCGTGGCGGCGCACCCCAGCAAGGTCACCATGCCGGCGGAGGCGATGACTATCCCTGTCCATAAGCACCCGGCAAGAGTCCGGCGCTTTGCACTATACATGGCGATCATTTTTCGAGGTCGATGGAGGCTTCGACAGTAGCCAACCGGACCGTGGCGATCTATCCACTGGCGGCTGATTCGGCGGTAGGAGAAACGGCAGCAAGTCATTGCCCGACAGCGCTATCAGCGCCGCGGGGACATTCCCGCGGCGGGCCGGGAGGCATCGTCATCACAAGGCACCCCAGCCGAATCGAATCAGGAGCGCACCATGCACGCCGCCCCCCGCAGCACGCTCGTTGCGCTCACCTTGGGCGCGATCGCGGGCGGCATTCTTGCCACCTACACGGTGGCCGCCGCCGCACCGGAACAGGCTGGCGCGGCGGGCACACTGATGGCGCAAGTACGCACCCCCTCATCCCCGACCGTCCCCGCTTCTCCGCCTGGATCATCCGGCCCCGCCCAGCCCAGTGGGGTGCAGCAAGCACCGGGCACGCCGAACAAGGGCGCGCCGGGCGCAAAGGCCGCAGGAAAGAGCCAGCCAGAAGTCGCTACGCCGCCCGACGCAAGCGCCTCGGCGGGCTGCCAGCGCATCGCGAATGCGGGCGAGCGGGATGCGTGCACGCGGCGAATTCCTGGCACTGTCGGCGGCGTGGCGCGGTAGCGGGCATCCCATCGACACCGTCCTGGCCGCCTTCACTGCCATGCGCAATACCAAGCTCCGTTCCAATTCCGATCCGGACAGCACGCCCGATCTGTTCGGCCCAAGGCCGCGCTTGCGCAAGGCGGTACGGCCACCCAGCCTGCGGTCGGCCGAACTGGTGCGGGCACGCGCGCTCTGCCGTCAGTTGGAGCACGCGCAGGCGCCCGACGCCAAACGGCGTATGGCGCACCTGATCTGCCTCAACCTGAAGGCGATGCTGAGCCGCCCCGTCTGATCCCGGCGGCCAAAGCAGCGTCAGGGCGTGTCCCCCAGTGGAATCTTCGCGTCGGCGATCACCCGCGCGAACTTCTTCGATTCCGCACGCAGGAAGTCGCGGAACTGTTCCGGCGTGGTGGGCGCAGGCTCGAAACCCAGCTCGCGGTACCTGGCGTTGAGTTCCGGGGTGTTCAGCGCCTGCACGATCGTGGCATTCAGCTTGCGGATGATGGGGTCCGGTGTCCCGGCCGGCGCGTACATGCCGAAGAAGTTCACCAGTTAGAACGTCGCCAGCGGTTTGTCCTCGGCGATCGCCGGCACGTCTGGCAGCGCGGGCGACCGCGTGAGCGAGGTCACGCCGATCGGGCGCAGCTTGTTGCTGTGGATGAAAGGCAGTGAGGCGCCAATGCTGGCGAAGGTATAGGTCACATGCTTGCCCGCGGTGTCGGCGAGCTGCTGTGAAGCGCCTTTGAACGGCACGTGCTGGGTGTCGATGCCCCCTCCCCAGCCCTCCCCCGCGCTTGCGCGCAAGGGAGGGAGGAAGCGATCTGGTTGCGCCTTCCCCCACCGGTGGGAAGAAGGGGCCCCACCCTTCTCAGGGGGAAGCCGGGATGGGCACTCGTTCACAAGAAGGATATTTCTCCTTCCCCTGCGTGCGGGGGAAGGCCGGGATGGGGGCGCCGCAGGTCACCAAGACCAGTAAAGATCAGTGAAGATCAGTAGAGCGATACCAGCCAGTCCACCACAAAGGCCGCGCCGTACGCCAGCAGGAGAGCCGCGCAGAAAATGACCGTGCTGCGCGTCAGCCCCTTCGGGATACCGATGCCGTCCAGGTAGCGCTTGAGGAAAAACGCCGCCGCGAAAAAAACAAAGGTGGATATGACGATGCTCAGCATCGAAGGTGCCATTCCGGGGATGGCGCCCGCGCCGCGCACTGCGGCCGGGATCGCTTTCGGATAAGCGCGATCAGAAGTCTTCTTGATCTTTCTTGTAGAAGACGTTGTATGGCCCCGCTGGAAGGCCGGACCCTTTCGTGTATATCGCCTGTTGATTCGCTTGCTGCGCGAGCGGAATGTAGTTCGGGGCCGCACGCGTGATCGCCGCAACAATCGCGGCAGCGATGAGACCGGCTAAGCCGCTGTTGTTATTCTGAGGTTGATAGACTACTTTTTGCTGGTTCTTCCAGAGAACCTGTTCCGTCGCGGCACTCTTAAGTATGTAGCTCAATTCAACTACGACCGCCGTCGAGAAAACAGCATACTGGGCATGCCATTTTTCAATGGTGATGTACAGGACTGCATCGGCCCCGAATAACTGACCCAATCGCTTTGGGCTATTCGCATGCACTAAATCGGCGTCACTCAAACCATCGTCGTCCAGTACCGACCTGACCATGTGAACCGGAAAAACGTAGTACCCCTTCTCGGCAAGAGGCCTGGACACAGTGGAAAGTAGATAATCGGCTGCGTTAACTTCCACGCTTCGATTTATTGCGGGCACGATCAGGATTGAGCGGGGATTTTCCGATCTAAGCGCTGTGTAATCGCTGCGCTTCGCGGGCACCGCGCACCCAACGAGCACGCAAGAGGAAATCAAGACCACCCAAGCATTTCGGCGCAGTAAAGTCATTTTTTATCTGCCCCCGTTTTCCTGTTCGCTGCGTCTGTCGCATTGCGAATCATGGCATCC
>CAZXNF010000121.1:0-1397 GCA_964641785.1 uncultured Streptomycetaceae bacterium
CGCGAGGAAAGCGAGCGCTGGGCGCAGATCGTCAAAGCCCGCAAGCTGGTTATTGAGTGATGAGTGATCGGTGATGGATAAGGCGAAGTCCGGGAATTTTTGGCAGTGATTCGCCTCACGCCTCACCGAAAAAGGCAACCATGAAAATCGATCTCAAACAAGTGGAAGAAGCCGCCAAGCAGCTCTATATCCGGGCGTGCAAACTGCTGCCGCCGGATATCAAGACGGGCTTTGCGCGGCTGGACAAAGGCGAGACCGACGCGACGGCGAAGTCCGTGCTCGGCACCATGATCAAGAACATCACGGTCGCCGAGGCCAACGACAACCTGCTGTGCCAGGACACCGGCATCCCGATCTACAACGTGACCATCGGCCGCGGCGTGGACGTGGACGGCTACGCGCTGAAGCAGGCCATCGCCACCGGCTGCGCGCGGGCGACGAAAGAGCATCCGCTGCGTTCCTCGGTCGTGCACCCGGTGACGCGCAAGAACGAGCACACCTCCTGCGGGCGGCTGGTGCCGGTGATCAACATCGATTTCATTCCGGACGATGCAACCCTGTCGATCGAGATGATCCCCAAGGGCAGCGGCTCGGAGAACAACTCCTGGCTCAAGATGGCGATTCCGGCGGATGGCATCGAGGCCGTGAAGACCTTCGTCGTGGACTGCGTGCTCGACGCCGGCGGCAAGACCTGTCCGCCGACGATCGTGGGCGTGGGCGTCGGCGGCACGGCGGACCTCTGCGTGCACCTGTCCAAGGTTGCCGCCACGCGCCCGTTGGGCACCGCGTGTGAAGACCCGGAAGGTGCAAAACTGGAGGCCGAACTCACCAAGGCGGTCAACATGCTGGGCGTCGGCCCGCAGGGTCTCGGCGGCGATTCGACGTCCTTCGCCGTGCACGTAGAGACCGCGGCCACGCACATCACCATGAACCCGGTGGCGGTGAACATGCAGTGCCACTCGGCGCGCCGGGCGCGGGCAACGTGGACGCCGAAAGGCTTGGACTACGGATACTGACATGCACTACGACTTCAACATGCCCATCACCGACACCCAGGCGCGTAGCCTGCGCGTCAACGACACGGTGACGCTGAACGGCACGCTGTTCGGTATCCGCGATGCGACGCAGATCCACATGTTCGACCGCGGCCGCAAGACGCGCTTCGACATGAACGGCCATGCCGTCGTGCACACCGCGCCTAACGTGCGCTGGGTCGGCGAGACACCGGATACGCCTTCCGGCTACGAGTCCGTGTGCATCGGCACCACGACCTCCGCGCGCATGGAGCGCTTCACCCGCCCGCTGATGGAACAGTACGGCGTGCGCATCGTGATCGGCAAAGGCGGTCTCTTCGCCGCGTCGCAATCCGCATTCTCGGATTTGGGCGGCGTCTATCT
>CAZXNF010000121.1:1407-8866 GCA_964641785.1 uncultured Streptomycetaceae bacterium
CCCCCGCGGCCGCGCTGGAAACGACCTGGGTCGAGCAGATCGAGGAAGTCGATCTCGACGACCTCAACCCCGAATCGCTGTGGAAATTCCGCGTGAAGGGCTTCGGTCCGCTGCGGGTGGCGATGGACAGTCACGGCGGCAACCTCTACACCGAGGTCAACAAGGCAGCGCAAGGCAAACGGGCGGCGGCTTTGGCGTCGTTGGGCGTAAAAGCGAATTAGCCGCAGAAACGCAGAGAGCGCAGAGGAAAGCCGAAGCGACTTTCGTGCCGGAACACGCGTCCCCTTTATCAATTTTGCTTACTCAGCGTCTTCCGCGTCTCTGCGGCTAATTTGGGTTTTTAGATGAACACGATTAAAACCGATCTCCTCATCCTCGGCTCCGGTGGCGCCGGCCTGTTCGCCGCGTTGCACGCCCATCAGAAGGACCCGACGCTTTCCATTACCGTCGCGGTGAAGGGCCTGCTCGGCAAGTGCGGCTGCACGCGCATGGTGCAGGGCGGCTACAACGTCGCGCTCGCCAAGGAGGATTCGGTCGAGCGCCACTTCATGGACACGATCGAGGGTGGCAAGTGGCTGCCCCAACAGGATCTCGCGTGGACGCTGGTGGAAACGGCGATTGAGCGCATCCACGAACTGGAGAACGAGCTCGGCTGTTTCTTCGACCGCAACCCCGACGGCAGCATCCACCAGAAGGCCTTCGCGGGGCAGACCTTTGATCGCACGGTACACAAGGGCGACCTCACGGGCATCGAGATCATCAACCGGTTGTCGGAGCAGGTCTGGGCGCGCGGGATCAACCGCCTCGAAGAGCACCGCGCGGTGGAGCTGGTGAAGAACAAGGCGGGCGACGCGCTGGCCGGCGTGCTCATGATCGACATGCGCACCGGCGAATTCACCTTCGTGCAGGCGCAGGCGGTGCTGCTTGCCACCGGCGGCGGACCGACCATGTACAAGTACCACACGCCTTCCGGCGACAAGACCTGCGACGGCATGGCGATGGCCCTGCGCGCGGGCCTCGCCCTGCGCGATATGGAGATGGTGCAGTTTCATCCGACAGGCCTGCTCGCGGGCACCGACACGCGCATGACCGGCACGGTGCTGGAAGAGGGCTTGCGCGGCGCGGGCGGTTACTTGCTGAACGGCGCCCAGGAACGCTTCATGCATCATTACGACGCCAAGCTCGAGCGTGCCACCCGCGACATCGTCTCGCGCGCGATCTTCGCCGAGATGCGCGAAGGCCGCGTCACGGCCAACGGCGGCGTCTACATCGCGATGGGCCACTTGGGTGCGGCGAACAACCGGAAGAACTTCAAGGGCATG
Organism: uncultured Streptomycetaceae bacterium; assembly: GCA_964641785.1. GTDB lineage: Bacteria > Pseudomonadota > Gammaproteobacteria > Burkholderiales > SG8-41 > CAZXNF01. Next base: position 2,730 of record CAZXNF010000121.1, read on the forward strand.
GTCGAGCGCTGCGATGACTGCGGCTTCGACCTCGCCGGCGGACTGGTGGAAGTCGTGCCGACCGCGCACTACATGATGGGCGGCGTGGTGTTCAACGTCGACTGCACGACCGAGGTGCCGGGCCTGTTCGTGGCCGGCGAGGACTCCGGCGGCGTGCACGGTGCCAACCGCTTGGGCGGCAACGGCGTGGCCAACTCCACCGTGTTCGGCGGCATCGCGGGCGATCTGATGCCTGGGTGGATCAAGGCGCACGGCCAGTATTCAGAGCCGGACCGCGCGCAGATCGACGCTGCGGCCGCCCGCTGCCGCGCGCCGCTGTCGCGCCCCGCGAAGGACCTGAACGTCCTGCGCGAGAAGCTCTACGACCTGATGTGGGACGACGTCGGCATCGTCCGCGATGCCGCCTCGCTCGTGCGGGCCGAAGGGGCGCTGAACGAAATCGACGCCGCACTCGATGCGGCCGGCGTGGAGGGCGGCACGCTCGCCTACAACCTCACCTGGCACGACTGGATGAACCTGAAGAGCCTCGTGCTGGTGTCGCAGTCCATCCGCTTCGCCGCCATGGCCCGCGAGGACTCCCGCGGCGCGCACTTCCGCACCGACTTCCCCGAAGTCCGCGATCTGCCGAATTCGCGCTACACCTGCGTGACGTGGGCGGACGGCTGCTTTGCCGCCGATACACGCCCGGTGGTGTTCAACCGGGTGAAGCCCGGCGAGACGCTGCTGGTGGAGCGGGCGGTCGCGTGAGCGCTGCGTTACGGTCGCGACGCGACCGACTCATCGGGCCAGATGATGCCCGCCGTCTGAAAGCCGCCATCCACGTTCAGCACGTGCCCGGTCACCATGCCGCTTTCGTTCGACGCGAGGAAAAGGGCCGCGTTGGCGATGTCGACGGGAGTCGCCGCACGTGGCAATGCCATGCGCGCGTAGGTGGCCTGGCGCTGCGCGGACGTGCTGTGGGCCTGTTCGACGTCGGTCGGACCGGGGGCGATCGCGTTGACGCGGATGTTGAGTGGCCCCAGTTCGACCGCCATGACCGCGGTCAGGTTGATCACCCCGGCCTTGGAGGCGCCGTAGGCAGCGCGGCCGCTGCCGCCGCGCTGGCCCGAAATCGAGGCGATGTTGATGATGCTGCCGCCGCCGGCCGCGGCCATGACGCGCGCCGCCGCCTGCCCGCACAGCATCGTCCCGGTGAGATTGACCTTCAGGATCCGCTCCCAGGCGTCCAGCGTCATATCCATGAAGGGCGCGCGCGTGGTGATGCCGGCGTTGTTCACCAGGATGTCCAGGCGGCCGTACTGCCGGACCGCGCAGGCCACCGCCGCCAGCGTTTCGTCCGGCTGCGTGACGTCGAGACGGAAGGCCATGGCCGCCAGGCCGTTATCACGGAGGCCGGCGGCCGCCCGGTCGGCGCTGTCGCCGTCGAGGTCGCTCACGATGACGCTGGCGCCCTCCTGCGCGAAGCGGACCGCGATGGCCTTGCCGATGCCGCGGCCGGCCCCGGTGACGAGAGCGACTTTATTCTTTATTCTCACGGGTGGCTCCCGTTGACGGTCTTGCCGCACCCCGCTACAGACGGGAGCGCGCAGCACGGGTTTTGCTGGTCAAGCAGCATCCAATAATCCAAAGGAGGAAATGCCATGTTCAGGACCCTGTTGTGGAAGGTGATGGTGGTTTTATCGCTGGCCTGCGGACTCGCGAGCGGCCGCGCGGGCGCCGAGGTCGCGGAACTCAAGGTCGCCATCCAGGACGGGCTCGCGTATCTGCCGTTCATTATCATGCAGAACAACGGGCTCGTCGAAAAGCACGCCAAGGCCGCCGGCATCGGCGACCTGAAAGTGACCTGGGCCAAGCTGGCCAGCAGCGCGGTCATGAACGATGCGCTGTTGTCGGGCAACCTCCATATCGCGACGGGCGGTGTGCCGGGTCTGGCGACGATCTGGTCGGCGACGCGCGGCAACCTTAACGTCAAGGGCGTGGGTGCCTGGGTGTCGATCCCGAACTACCTCAACGTGAGGAACCCCGCGATCAAGTCCGCGAAGGACTTCACCGACAAGGACCGCATCGTCGTGCCGGCGGTCAAGGTCTCCAACCAGGCCGTTTACCTTCAGATGCTGGCCGAGCAGTTGTTCGGCGCCGGCAACCAGAACCGCTTCGACAGCCTGACCGTGTCGATGGCCCACTCGGACGGACTGGTGGCGATGCTGTCGCCGGCCTCGGAGGTCACTGCCCACTTCACGATTGAACCATTTGCCTCGATGGAGCGGGACAAGGGCGCGCGCAGCCTGCTCACGTCCTTCGACATCCTCGGCGGCCCGGCGACCACCAGCGTCGTCTGGGCAACGACCCGCTTCCACGACGAGAACCCGAAGGTCTATGCCGCCTTCGTGAAAGCGATGGACGAGGCGTTCGACATGATCCGCAAGGACAACAAGGCGGCCGCCGAGTTCTACATCAAGGTGACCAAGACCAAGGAAAGCCCGGAGAACGTTGCCCGCATGCTGAACGACCCCCTGATCCGCTGGGGCATCGTGCCGAACAACGTGATGAAGCAGGTCGAGTTCATGCACCGCATCGGCTCGATCAAGGCCAAACCGGATTCGTGGAGAGACCTGTTCTTCCCCAACGTGCACGGTTCTCCGGGCAGTTGAGTGACTTCCCGCCCTCACACCACGAGATTCCGATGACGACACGCGATGAAACGTACGAGAACGGCCTGCGCATCCGCAAAGAGGTGATGGGTGCCGCGAATGTCGAGGCGCGGCTCAAGGCCTCCACCGAGTTCATGCAACCGCTGCAGACCATGATTTCCAAGTGGGCGTACGGCGAAATCTGGGCCCGCGACGAATTGCCGCGCAAGGTGCGCAGCATGCTGGTGCTGGCGATGATGGCGGCGCTGAACCGCCCGCAGGAATTGCGCGTGCACGTGATCGGGGCGCTCAACAACGGCTGCAGCAAGGACGAGATCCGCGAGGTCCTGCTGCAGGTGGCGATCTATTGCGGCATTCCGGCTTCGCTGGACGCCCACCACGTCGCGCAGGACGTGTTCAAGGAACTCGGCGTGTGAGGCTCCAGGGCAAAACGGCGGTTGTCACCGGCGCGGGCCGCGGCATCGGCAAGGCGATCGTGGCCGCGTTCGCCCGCGAGGGCGCGCGGGTGGTGGCAGCGGACCGCGACGCGGCCTCGGTAGAGGCCGTCGCGGCGGAGCTGACCGCGCTGGGACACGAGGCGCTCGCGGTCACCGCGGATGTCGGCATTGAGCGCGAGGTGGACGCGATGGTGGACGCCGCGCTCGCGCGCTTCGGCGCACTCGACGTGCTCGTAGCCAACGCGGGTGTCGGCTTTCACCGGGCGCTGGTTGATCTGGAACTCGCCGACTGGGAGCGCGTGCTGCGCGTCAACCTGACCGGCACCTTTCTCTGCGTGCAGCGCGCCGCACGCGTCATGTCCGCGCGCGGTGGCGGCAGCATCATCGTCATGGGCTCCACCTCCGGCCAGCGGGGCGCCATGGCGCGCACGGCGTACGGCGTGTCCAAGGCCGGCGTCATGCAGTTGACCCGCATCGCCGCCGCCGAGCTCGCGCCGTCCGGCGTGCGCGTCAACGCACTGGCGCCGGGGCCGATCACCACGCCGCTCTCGCTGTCCAACCACACCGAGAGTCAGCGCAACGCCTACCTGGAGCGCATCCCGATGCGGCGCTACGGAGAAATGGACGAAGTCGCGGCCGCGGCGGTGTTTCTCGCCAGTGCCGAGTCGAGCTACGTCAACGGGCATGTCCTGAACGTGGACGGCGGCATGAACGAGGCGGGCCTCATGTTCAGCGGCGAGGAGATGCGGGCCTACGCAGGGCGCGCGCCAGGACAGGATCCGCGTTGAGACGGGCATGACTTCGTTCCCGGCAGGGCAAGCCGGGTGAACCCCTGCTGAAACCGGCGGCAGCCGCCGCCTGACCAGCGAACCAACAAACCAGCGAACAACAGGGCCGCAGAGCACGGAGGAGATTCCCATGCACGTCGTACGATTCTCGGCACGACTGCTCGCGGGTGCTTTCCTGGCGCTCGCGTGCGCCGTCCCCGCGCTGGTTATGGCGCAGGACTACCCCGCCAAGTCGGTGCGCGTGGTCGTGCCCTTCCCGGCGGGCGGCGGCAGCGACATCATCGCCCGCGTCACGGCGCAGAAGCTGTCCGGGGCGCTGAACCAGCAGTTCGTCATCGACAACCGTGCCGGCGCCAGCGGCAACATCGCCTCCGAAATCGTGGCTAAGGCCCCGCCCGACGGCTACACCCTGCTGTTCGCCAACTCGTCGCTCGCGATCACGCCCGCGATGTTCCAGAAGCTGCCCTTCGATCCGGTCCGGGATTTCATCCCGATCTCAATGGTCTCGTCCTATCCCTTCGTGCTCGTCGCGCATCCCTCGCTGCCGGTGCGCAGCGTGCGGGAACTGGTCGCGCTGGCGAAGGCGAAGCCGGATACGCTCGCCTATTCGTCGGCCGGCGGCGGCACCATGTCGCATCTGGCGATGGAACTGCTGCGCGTCAAATCCGGCGGCCTCAGGATGACGCACCTGCCCTACAAGGGCGCCGCGCCGGCCAGCGTGGCCCTGATCTCCGGTGAGGCCCAGATCGCCTTTATCGTCATGCCGGTGGCGCAGACGCAGATCAACGCCGGCCGCCTGCGCGGCCTCGGCGTGGCGGCGCCGGCCCGGTCGCCGGTCCTGCCGCAGATGCCGACGATGATCGAGGCAGGCGTCGCCGGCCACGAAGCGCTGCAATGGAACGGCCTGTTCGCTCCCGCGAAAACGCCGCAGACGGTACTCGACCGCCTGCACCGCGAAGTGGTGAAGGCGCTTGCCGCCACGTACGTCAAGCAGCGTTTCGCGGACGAGGGCGCTGATCCGGTCGGCAGCTCGCCAGCCGAGTTTGCGGCTTTTTATCGCGTCGAAGCGGACAAGTGGGGCGACGTCGTCAAGCGTTCCGGCAGCAAACTCGACTGACCGCAGGCGCAAAAAAACACCCCGCCGTGGCGGGGTGTTTTTTTGGGGGGGCGACCCCGGCATCTGCTCAGCTATCGCAGAACTTGGTGACAGGCACCGGGTCCTTCGCGTCGGCCCTCCCAGAAAATCACCTTGGCGTCGAAGCCTTTGCTCACGAGGTAATCGCGCACGACCTTGGCGCGTTCCTCGTCGAGGTTCGGCTTGCTGCGCGCCTCGGTGCGGTCGGTGTGGCCGATGATGATGACGGAACCCAGGGCGGTCGGCCGCGTGTCCTTACCCACGCCCTGCTGCACCGACTTGACCATGCCGTCGAGTTCTACCCGTCCGCTGGGCTTCAGCACGGCGCTTCCGTAATCCCAGGCGGAATCCCCCTGGGCCATCGCCGCGAGCGTGATGTTCTGGGTGGTGGGTTTGCCGGCGGGCGCGTCCGGCTTGGGCGGCGGTGGCGGCTTGACCTTGGAGCCGGCGACTTCGACCGCGACGCGGCGGTTCGGCTGCAGGCAACTGAGGGTTTCGGGGCTGGTCGCGCAACCGGCGAGGAGCGCGGCCAGTGTGGTGACCACGCAGACTGATGATTTCATGCATTCCTCCTCAATAGGATTGATGTGTTTTTATCCGTGGACCGTGGACCGTGGACCGTGGACCTTGGACCTTGGACCTTGGACCTTGGACCTTGGACCTTGGATACGGCGCAGTCGGTGCCTTCTGATTTCTGATGGGCCCTGCCGCGCTGTGATTTGATTCTAGGCCGCGTCGTGTCCCCGGGGCAAGAAGGAATTGCAGGGAAATAACGGTGCAGTGCAACACCGGCAGTGGAGTGCACCGCAATCACGCACGCGGGCCCTTGCCTGATCGGCTGCCGCACAGATGCTCCAGCGCGTTTGCCTCAAATGAAGGTGCACGGCCCGTGGCTGGACCGGGCGCCGCCGCTCGGGTAGTGTCATCCGCGGTCGGTGTTCCGGCGGGAGAGTAACCATGCAGTCCATCAAGCCTATGCAAGCGGCATTCGCGAACACCAAGGAACACCAAGGTGTCAGAGTCGAATGGCACTGACTTAAGGTTCCTTCCCTCGCTTGCGGGGGAAGGCTAGGATGGGGGCAAAGCATTGATTACACGAGCGCCCGCCTGCCCCCTCCCCAGCCCT
>CAZXNF010000122.1:0-8830 GCA_964641785.1 uncultured Streptomycetaceae bacterium
CTCCCCAGCCCTCCCCCGCAGCACTGCTGCAAGGGAGGGTGAAGATGGACTTCGTGGTGATGGGATTGCCCTCCCCAGCCCTCCTCCGCGCTGCGCGCAAGGGAGGGGATCTGCGAAAAATTGCTAAAGTCAGTGCCATTCATATCCGAGTTGTGCTTTTGGTGAACACTTCGGGAATCACCACCACATCACGGTCCAGAAAATAGACGATGCGCCAGGTACGATTCTCGTCAGGAATCCGCAATTCATAGCAAGCCTTTGCGATGCCGGGCATGGGACGTGAATGAGGCAGTCCGATGCGTTCGCCGCGTTGCAGCCGGCGCAACAGCACCCCGGCTTCTGTCCTCTCCGGCAGAGAAAATGGCGGTGTTCTGACCTCTCCGTGCAGCCAAAGCAGAGGGCTATCTACTTTGCCCATGGATAACACGGATATGTCGGATATGACATAGATCGCAAGCCGCGCCTGCTGCCCATTCGGCGCGGGCTGATACAGTACGCGGCTTCCGCACCGCCTGTTTTCCGGAGAGCCCGATGGCCGACGCAGCAACCCCCCTGCATCAACTGAGCGCCGCCGAGGCCGCGCGCCGCATCGCGGGCAAGACATTGACGAGCGAGGCGCTGGTCGAGGCCTGTCTTGCGCAGATCGCATCGCGCGACAAGGACGTGCAGGCGTGGGCCTTCGTCGACCGCACGCTCGCGCTCGAGCAGGCGCGCGCCTGCGACCGCGAGGCGCCGCGCGGGCCGCTGCACGGCGTGCCGATTGGCGTGAAGGATGTGATCGACACGGCGGACCTGCCGACGGAGTACAACTCGCCCATCTACCGCGGCCACCGGCCGAAGGCCGATGCGGCCTGCGTCGGCGTGTGGCGCCGCGCGGGTGGGGTGATCCTCGGCAAGGCGGTGACGACGGAGTTCGCCAACAACCATCCTTCGCAGACGTGCAATCCGCACCAGCTCACGCACACGCCCGGCGGCTCCTCGAGCGGTTCGGCGGCGGCGGTGGCGGCCCACATGGTGCCGCTCGCGCTCGGCACGCAGACCGGCGGCTCGACGATCCGCCCGGCCGCCTACTGCGGGGTGGTGGGCTACAAGCCGAGCTTCAACACCATCAACCGCGCGGGTCTCAAGTTCGTATCCGAGTCACTCGACACCATCGGCATTCTGGCGCGCAGCGCGGAAGACGCGGCGCTGTGCGTGCACGTGCTGTCGGGACGTGCCCTGCCGGACTTCGGCCGTCCCGCGGGCCGCGCGCCGCGCGTGGGGCTGTGCCGCACCTCGCGCTGGCGCGATGCGGACGGCGTGACGCACGCGCGGGTAGAAGCGGCGGCAGCCGCGCTGGCCAAGGCCGGCGCGCAGGTCACGGAAGTCGAACTCCCCGCGGTGATCGGCGGCCTGTTCGACGAGCAGGGCGACGTGATGGGCTTCGAGTCGGCGCGCGCGTTGGCCTGGGAGTACGCGCAACACCCCGGGCTGTTGAGCGCGTCCATACTGCCGCGCCTCAAGGAAGGCTGGGCAGTGCCGCGGGCCACTTACGACACTGCGCGCGAGCACGCCCGCGCGGGGCGCCGTGACTTCGCGGCGCTGATGGCGGGCTGCGATTTCCTGCTGACGCCCAGCGCCACGGGCGAAGCGCCGGCCGGGCTCGCAACGACCGGCAACTCCGTCTTCAACCGCATGTGGACGCTGCTGGGGGTGCCCTGCGTGACGCTGCCGTGCGGCACGGGCCCGCAGGGGCTGCCGCTGGGCGTGCAACTCGTCGGCGCCTTCGACGCGGACAGCGACCTGCTGGCGTGGGCCCACTGGGCCGAAACGCGCTTGCCGCGCGCCTGAACGCGCTCTAAGGTCAACCCTCGCGGATCTTGCGCGCCACTTTCGCGGCCGGACGGTCCCAGCAGGCGCTGAGCCAGGCGTTTACCTTCGGCCACGGCGCGAGCTCGATCGTCAACGCGCGGTAGAGCGCGCCGGCGACGTTGAGGTCGGCCACCGTGAACGCGGGGCCGGCAAGATATGGCGATTTGCCGAGCGCGACTTCCAGCACGTCGAGCGCAGGCGCGACTTCCTTGAAAGCCTTTTCCGCGATCTCCGGCTTGCGCTCGGCGGCGGGCAGGGCGCCGGAGTGACGGGAGTACTCGACGATCTGGCGGTCGAGACGGTCGGTTTCCCAGAAGCTCCATTGCAGCGCGAGCGCCTCGGCCTTCGGGTCCGCGGGGTAGAGCGGGCTGGCGTGTTTCTTGGCGAGGTACAGGTTGATCGCCATCGACTCGGAGAGGATGAAACCGTCGTCGTCGATCACCGGCACGCGGGCGTTGGGGTTGAGCGCGCGAAACGCCGGCGTGCGCGTTTCTGGCGAGCGGGGATCCCAGCTGAGGTGTTCATACTTGAGCCCGAGCTCGGCGGCCATCCAGATGACGCGCATGGCGCGGGAATTGACGGAACCGTACAGCTTCAGCATGGCGCTCTCCAGTGAAAAACAGGGGTTACGAACGGGACCGCGGCGCGGTCGGGAGGACGTTGCGCGAGTCACAGAGGCCAAACACGACGCCGCCGTCCTGTTCCAGCATCGCACGTTGGCCGTCGAGGTAGAGCGAATAGCTGCCGTTGCTGTATTTCTCCTGCGCTGCGCTCTGCGCGCGCGGCAGGACGACTGCCTTGCCGTCCACCAGCACCGCGGCGGATCTCGCATCCGGCGCGCGCTCGATCTGCATGAGCTTGTTGCCGGCGCAGTTGTAGTCGATGCGCGCCGGCAGGACGGTTTCCGGCACGCCGGCGCAGGCGGCGAGCGGCAGGAGGGTCAGGCTGGCGGCGATCCTTGCCCAGCTTTGCATGGCAGATACTTTCCGGTGTGTGGTTGTGCGTGCAGGTTACGGCGTCGGAAGCGTCGGAGAATAGCCGGAGTCCCGGCCTTTGGACATGCCCTCAAACGGCAGTCACCGCGTTCTCCGCGGCTTCCCAGGATGTGCCCGCGGCGGCGATGAGCCGGTCCGCGTCTTCCTGCAGAAAATAACGGGCTGCCACGAGCGCCTGTGCCGCCTGCGTCAGTTGCGCGAGCCAGGCGGCATGACTGCCGTAGCGCTCCTCCAGGGAGGGCCGGGGGTCTGCCGGATCGCGGCTGGCCGCACCCCGGGCGAAGGGTAGCCTTGTGCCGATGACGCTGAAGAGGTCGCCTTCCGCATGGCCGGAGGCGCGGAGGTTCCAGCCGGTGTGCGTGGCGAGCGGCGCGGCGATCAGGGGGTGGCGGACGCCATCAGTGGCATTGCCGTCGGCATCGAACTTCACGACATACACCGGGTAGGCCGGGCCTTCGCGCGGCGGCTGCTGGGTGTAGTCCATCAGCCGCAGCTCATTTTTGATGCCCGTGTAAGGCACGCCGGGGATCGCCGGGAATCCACTGCTCGCAGCGTCTGACGCCACCAGCGTAGCTGCCGCACGCGAGGGAAAGCAGCTGGGCGGAGGCTCGGTGCCGTCTTCGACCCACTCCCGCATCGCGACGATGAGGGCCCGTGCGAGGCTGCCGTAACTCACGGGGTTGTCGGGAAACTGCCCGATGCCTGGGAGGGGAGGCTCGGACCATCCGTGCTGCAGGCCCGCCGCCAGATACAGCCGGACGTTCTCCGGCATGGCAACGTCGTTCCCTTGCGTATCCGTGGCGACCAGAGAGGCGCGGGCGGACCAGATCTCCGAGTCCGTATCGAGGTGCATGATCTTCGGCGCCGTGCCGGTACGGGTGCAGCGCTCGAGGATGCCGCCGCTGCGCCCGCTGACAGCGTCGGTGAGCGTGGCGTACGTAAACGGAAACTGATCGTCCGGGTAGCTGTGATCCTCGTGCTGGCGCGAATAGCGCCCGGGCTGGGCAAAGGCGAAGTTGATGTAGGTCCTGCGCGATCCGGCGATGACGGGGATCGCCGCATCGAAGACCTTGCCGCCGCGCGGAGATTCGTTGAAGCCCTGGTACAGGTAATCGCGCACCGCCCGGCCCGATTGCGAAAGACCAAAGACGAGCGCCCGGCGGGCGTGCGGCGCGCCGTTCGCGGCCAGCGGGTTGGGGTTGCCCTCGGCATCGTGGGTGTCGTGGCGCAGAAACGACGCGAAGTCGCGGATGCCGGTGAAGGCGAGTCCCGTCACGACGGGATCGCAGGCGGTGTAGATGAACTCGTAAATGGCGCCGCGATCGAAACGCGGATCCCGCGACCGGGTGATCTCGATCTGGTGGTGGTCGAGGTAGCGCCATTGAAGGTCCGGCGGCGTGAGTCGCGGGTCGCGCTCCAGTTGCCGTACGGTCAGCGTGGCCCGTGCCGGATCCAGGCCGGCAGTGGGGTAGCTCAGTTTGCCGGTGAACGTTTCCGCGGCCGTCTCGTTGATGTATTCCTCCCGGCACAGGCCGGTGATCTTCCGCTCGCCGTCGCGGGCGATTGGGTACCGGGCGACCATCCGGCCGTTGCCGGGACTCACGTCGGCCTGCCACCCGCCCCACGCCATGCTGTAGCCCTGCCGCATGAGAAAGCCGTTGCCGGCGTCCGCCGCGGACAGGGGAAGGTTCTTGTTGGGCGCGTAGTTGATGCGCGGCACGGAGCGCTTGCCGCCCCGGTTGAGGATTTCGTAGAACAGCCAGCCGTTGCCCCGTGCAAGGTCGACCGGTTTCATGATGCAGATATCGAAGTCGTATTCGACCTGGCCGCGGGCATTGCGCGGCGCGAACCCGAGATTGACGACACCCGCGTTCAGCGGGTGGTCCGGGTTGACTTCACAATAGACCGTGCCGTGCAGGCGCTCGTACGGGCCGCGGGTTTCGAAAGACAGGCCGTCGAAACAGGGCGAGACGCGCTCGGAAATCTCCAACCGCTGTACGAGTCCGGCGATCCGGACGCTGCTGCTCATACCGTGTCTCCCCATGCGCAATGCGCGCTGTTGTGCCTGCGATCACCGGCGATTATATTCAAGCACCAGTGAAACCAAGGACGGCAATGACGCGAATTACGGTATGGCGACGTTTGGCGGTGGGTGTGCTGTTGTGCGGCTTGACGCTCGCGGCCGGCCACGCGGCGGAAAGTTATCCCAACCGTCCGGTCAAATTCATCGTGGGTTTCGCGCCCGGCGGCAATACCGATGTCTACGCCCGGCTCCTGTCCACCCACCTGCAGAAGGTGTGGGGGCAGTCGTTCGTGGTGGAAAACAAACCCGGCGCGGCGAGCATCCTGGCCATCCAGACGGTCGCCACGTCCAAGCCCGATGGCTACACCCTGTGCTTCTGCGTGACGAACGTGGCGACGAACCGCTTTACCCATGCCAGTCTGCCCTACAAGCTGGAAGACCTGATCCCCGTTGGCCTCGTCTTCAATTCGTCGACGGCGCTGGTCGTGCCGGTCGCATCGGAGTTCGATACGGTCCAGAAGCTGATCGCCTATGGCAAGGCGAACCCTGGAAAGCTGAGCTACTCGACCACGGGGCCGGGTGGGGCGACGCATCTGGTCGCCGAGCTGTTCCGCGGAGCAACGGGTGTGACTTCGGAAGCCGTGCACTACAAGGGCGCGGCGCCCGCCACGATTGCCGTGCTCGCCGGCGAGGTTCAGTTCGCGATGGCGGCGACCGCGACGGCGATGCCGCATCTGCAGGCCAAAAAACTACGAGCGCTGGCCGTGAACACGCCGGAACGGCTGGCGGCGTTGCCCGGAGTGCCGACCATCGGCGAGGCCGGTTATCCGGTCGTGGCCAGCAGCACCTGGTACGGGGTGCTGGCCCCGGCGGGCACGCCGCGCGAGATCGTGCTGATGCTGAACCGCGAGATCAATGCGTTCGCGCGGAGCAAGGCGATTGTCGACAAGACCGCCGCCGACGGCGACCGCGCGCGCGGCGACCTTTCGCCCGAGGCTTTCGCGAAGTACATCAATGACGACGCGGAAGCCATGCGGCGCGTGATCGAGCCGCTGAAGATCCGGCTCGACTGAAACGCCGTCGCTCCCGGTTGCGGGTCAGGCCGTCTTCTTGGCGTCGCCGGCCTTGACGGCGTCAGCCATTTTCACCGGCGGCACCACGGGCGTGATGCCGTTCATGAGGGACGCCGGGACGGTGTCGATCAGTTCGTCGAGGGTAAACAGCCCGTCGCCACCCTTGTACAGCGATTTATAGTCTTCCCCGAAGTAATAGGTGTTGATGCGGCCGCGCTCGGCGTGGAACACCTGTCCGTTGATGACGTCCGCCTGGTCGAGGCACAGATAGGCCACGATGGGCGCGATGTACTCGGGGCCGCGCGACTGCAGGGTGCGCGCGTATTCCGCCTGGGTCATCAGGCCGGCCTCGAGCTTGCGCTTGCGGTTGGCCTTCACCGTGTCCGTCAGCGTCATGCGAGTATCGGCCTGCGGGCAGATCGCGTTGGCAGTGATGCCGAACTTGGAGCATTCCTTGGCGATCGAGCGCGTGAGGGCGATGATGCCGGCCTTGGACGCGCTGTAGTTGCACTGGCCGACCGAGCCCTTGAAGGCGTCCGACGAGAAATTGACGATGCGGCCGTGGCCCGCCTGCCGCATGTACTTGATGGCGTGGGTGCACAGGTTCCAGTGCCCCTTCAGGTGCACGCTCACGACGGCGTCGAAGTCGTCTTCCGACATGTTCCAGATCATGCGCTCGCGCAGGTTGCCGGCCACGTTGACCACGATGTCGATCTTGCCGAAGCTGTCCACGCACTGCTTGATCATGAGGCCGGCCTTCACGTAGTCGGCCACCGAGTCGTAGTTGGCGACGGCTTTGCCGCCGGCCTTGACGATCTCGGCCATCACGTCGTCGGCGGGCCGCTCCTCGGTGGCCTCGCCGCCGCGGCCCACGCCCGGGTCGTTGACCACGACCGATGCGCCTTCTTTTGCCAGCAGCAGGGCGACTTCACGCCCGATACCACGTCCCGCGCCGGTGACGACGGCGGCTTTTCCTTTGAGATGCATGACACTCCTCCTGGTTGATTGCGTGCTTCAGCGCGAGGGCACGGGGCCCCGCGGGTGTTATTCGGGCTGTATGCCGGCGCGCTTGATGAGATCGGCGTAGAGACCGATGTCGCGCTTGAGTCGCTCGCCGAGTTCGGCGGGCGTGCTGGTCTCGACGTCCATGCCCTGCGAGGTGAGCAGATCGCGCGCGTCCTTGCGCTCCAGCGCCTTGATGATTTCTCCGTTCAGGCGCGCAACCACCGCGGGCGGCGTGCCGGCGGGCGCGAACATGCCCCACCACGCGTTCCACACGAACTCCGGGTAACCCGACTGCGCCATGGTCGGCACGTCGGGCAACTGGGCGTTGCGCGTGGCCGAGGTGATGCCGAGCGCGCGCAGGCGGCCGCTTTTCGCGTGCGGGATCGCCACCAGGATGGTGGAAAAGGTGAACTCGATGTGACCGCCGATGAGGTCGGTCGCGGCCTGCACCGCGCCCTTGTACGGGACGTGGTTGGTGCGGATGCCCGCCATCTGGTTGAAGATTTCGCCGCACAGGTGCGACGCCGCGCCGATGCCGGCCGAGGAGTAGTTGAGCTTGCCGGGGTGCGCCTTCGCCAGCTGCACGAACTGTTTGACGTCGCGCGCCGGCAGCGACGGATGCACGATCAGTACCGAGGGCGTGACGATGGTGAGCGAGATCGGGGCGAAGTCGCGCACCGGGTCGTAGGCGAGCTTGCGGAAGAGGCTGGGGCTGGTGGCCATGATGTAGGTGCCGAGATGCAGGGTATAGCCGTCGGGCGGGGCCTTGGCCACCAGCTCCGCCGCGATGTTCCCCGACGAGCCCGCGCGGTTGTCCACCAGCACCTGCTGGCCCAGCGCGGGAGACAGTCGCTCGGCAAGCACGCGGGCGGTGACATCCACGGCGCCGCCCGCTGTGAAGCCGACCACGATGCGGACCGGCTTCACCGGGTAGGGCTGGGCCTGTGCGGCGCTGCAGAGCAGTAGGACGGCGCACACGCCAAGCCGGCGGCGGATCTGCTGCATCGAGGTTCTCCCGGAGACGACAGTCGTTGCCCGCATGATACCTTTGGCGGGGGTCGGGAGTTCAACGCGCCACCGGAAAATCCCATGCAGATGCAGCGCCTCGGACTCGAGGCCGTCCACCGGCTTGCCGCCGCCGTGCTTGAGCGCAACGCGTTTTCGGCGGGCAATGCCGCCGTCATCGCCGACGCGGTCACCGCGGCGGAGCGCGACGGCGCCCGTTCGCACGGGCTCATGCGCATCCCGGGTTACGTGCGTGGTGCGCGCACCGGGCGCATCGATCCGGCCGGCGTACCGCGACAGACGCCGTTTTCGGCGGCGCACCCGGACATCATCGAGATCGACGGCGCCGGCGGTTACGCAGCGCCCGCCATTGCGCTCGGCCGGCCGTTGCTGATCGACGCGGTGCGCCGGCACGGTCGCGGGACGCTGCGCCTGCGCAACGCGCACCACCTGCACGCTCTGTGGTGGGACGTGGAGGCGGTGGCCGAGGCCGGCTGCCTCGTGCTCGCAATGGCCGTCTCGCGTCCCGCGGCCAGCGTGTTCGACGGGCACGGGCGCGCCTTCGGCACCAATCCGCTGTGTTTCGCGGTGCCGCGCGAGGGCCGGCCGCCGCTGGTCGCCGATCTCGCCACGTCCGCATCGGCTCGCGGCGACATTGCGCTCGCGCAGCGCGAGGGCCGCGCGATCCCGCCCGATTGGGCGGTGGGTCCGGACGGCGCTCCCACCACCGATCCGCAGACTGCGCTGGCAGGTTCGCAGCGTCCGTTCGGCGGAGGCGCCAAGGGCTCCGCGCTGATGCTGATGGTGGAAGTGTTCGCCGCCGTCCTGGCGGGCGGCCAGTTCGGGTTCGAGGTGTTGGCGGCGGGCAAGCACGACGA
>CAZXNF010000123.1:0-8811 GCA_964641785.1 uncultured Streptomycetaceae bacterium
CCCTTCGAGGGCCGCTTCGCGGTCTACTGCAACGAAGGCTGGATCGAGGTGCGGGACAAGACGCACCCGGAAGCGCCCACCGGCTGGACGCTGACGACCTGCTTTCGCGGCGGCAAGCGCGAGACAAAAGAATATCCGCCCGCGCCGAACGTGCTCGCGAATCTGGAGGCGTTCGCGGACGCCGCAGAAGGCCGCGCACCCTACCCCGTGCCGCAGGAACAGATGATCGCGAATATCTCCGCGCTGGAGGCGATTTTCCAGTCCGTGAAAAGCGGCGGCCTCGCCAAAGTCGTATCCTGAGGGTGCGATGAGCATTCCCACCTACGCCCAGCTCAAGGAACGCGCCGAGCGTCTGCTGCCCATGCTGCGGGCGCGGGCGACGACGACGGAGGAACTCCGGCGCATCCCCGACGACACCCTCGCCGACCTGCACGCGAGCGGGCTGTTCCGCATGCTGCAGCCCAGGCGTGTCGGCGGCGCCGAACTGCCCTACCGCGCGATGGTGGAACTCACTGCCATCATCGGGCGCGCGTGCGGCTCCACCGCCTGGGTGCTGTCCAACCTCGCGAACCATCACTGGATGCTGGCGATGTGGCCGGCCCGGGCGCAGGCCGAGGTGTGGGACGCCTCCCCTGATGCGCTGATCGGCTCCGCGCTGGTGTTTCCGTCCGGCCAGGCCACCCGTGTGCCCGGCGGTTACCGTCTCTCCGGCCACTGGAAGTTTTCCAGCGGCATCGACCCTTGCGCGTGGAACCTGCTGGGCGGCATCGTCGCCGAGAACGACATCGGCGTCTCCGAGTTCCGGGTGTTCCTGCTGCCGAAAAGCGACTACCGCGCGCTCGACACCTGGTTCGCCGCCGGCCTCAAGGGCACCGGCAGCAAGGACATCGAGGTCGCGGACGTTTTCGTGCCCGATCATCGCAGCGTGGCTATCAATGCGCTGAAGGGCGGCACCACGCCGGGCGCGGCGGTCAATCCCGGCGCGCTCTACCGCATCCCCGTGTTCGACACCTTTCCCTATGTAGTCGCCGCGGCGGCGCTCGGCATCGCGCAAGGCGCGCTGGAACTCTTCATCAGCGACACCCGCACACGCGTTACCACCTACACGACTACGCGGATGGCCGACTATGCCACCACGCAGGTGCGGCTCGCGGAGGCGGCCGCCGCCATTGACGCCGCCGCACTGGTGCTCACCCGCAACTGCGACGACGTGACAAGTATCGCCGAAGCCGGCGGCGTGCCCACGGTCGAGGACAAGACCCGCATGCGGCGCGACGGCGCCTATGCGGCACGGCTGTGCATCCACGCCGTCGACTTGCTGTTCGAGGCAGGCGGCGGCGAGTCGGTATTCGACGACCGGCCGATCCAGCGCTCCTTCCGCGACATTCACGCGGCCGGCGGGCATTACGCGCTGACCTGGGACATCGCCGCCGCCAGCTATGGCAAGGTCGCGCTCGGCCTGCCGCCGGAAAACCCGACGATTTGACCACCCGGCCATTGAGCGTTTCACAATGAGTGACAGCCGCTACGCTCAATCCCTCACCCCGGTCCTCTCCCCTAAGGATAGGGTGAGAATGGCACCGATTCGCTGATACGAATCAGTGAAAGATGAAATAACGTGAGCGCTCCTGAAACGCCGCCAGCGCCCTTCGATACGCGCGAATTCCGCCGCGCGCTGGGCACCTTTCCCACCGGCGTGACCGTCGTGACCACCGTCAACCCGGACGGGCAGCCGATCGGTCTCACCTGCAATTCCTTCAGCTCGGTGTCGCTGTCGCCGCCGTTGATCCTGTGGAGCCTTGCCCTGCACTCGCCCAGCCTGCCGGTGTTCCTGCAGGCGCCGCTGTTTGCCGTCAACGTGCTGTGCGGCTCGCAGCTTCCGCTCTCCACTCGCTTCAGCAAGCCCATCCAGAACAAGTTCGAAGGAGTGACGTGGCAACCCGGCGAAGGCGGCATCCCGCTGCTGGCCGACGCTGCGGCCACCCTCGAATGCCGCAACGAAATCCGGCACTACACCGGCGACCACGTCATCTTCATCGGCCATGTGCTGCGCTTCGCCTATAACGCCAATGCGCCGCTGGTGTTTGCGCACGGCCAGTACCGGGCGCTGATCGAGCACCCGGGCTGCCCCTGAACCGGTCGGGTATGCTCGGGCCATGTGCCTGATCCTGTTCTCTTACCAATCCGATCCCCGCTACCGGTTGCTGGTGGCGGCCAACCGCGACGAACGCTATGACCGGCCGGCGCTGCCGGCAGCGCCGTGGACCGATGCGCCTGACATCATTGCCGGCCGCGATCTCGAACAGGGCGGCACCTGGATGGGCTACTCGCGCCTGGGTCGCTTTGCGGCGGTCACCAATTACCGGGAGGGCAGTGGCCGTAGCGTGGCACCCCGCTCGCGCGGCGAACTGGTCGCTGGTTTTCTGCGTGAGGACACCGCAGCCGGCGATTACGTCCGTGCAATCGCCGCAAGTGGCTCTGACTACAACGGCTTCAGTCTGCTGGTGGAGGACGGCGAGGAACTCTGGTTCGTCTCGAACCGTGATGCCGCGCCCCGGCGGATCGAACCGGGCGTGCACGGCCTGTCCAACCATCTGCTCGACACACCCTGGCCCAAAGTCACGACCGGTATCGACCGCCTGCGGGAAGCGGCGGCACTCTCCGCTCAGGACAAGATCGTGGGCCGCCTGTTCGATGCGCTGAATGGCCGCACGATCCCGCCCGACGAAGGCCTGCCCGCTACCGGCGTCGGACTTGCGCGAGAACGGCAGCTGGCCCCGCCCTTCATTGTTTCAGAGGGCTACGGCACCCGCGCTTCCAGCGTGCTGCTGGTACCGCATGCGGGCATCGCCGAATTCCACGAACGGACTTTTGGCCCCGGTGGAGTGCTACTGGCACACGCCAGCCACAGCATTCCGTCGGAAACCGCTACGGCTGGTTGAAAACCAACCTCATCGCCCGGTGCGGGATGCCGGCATCGTCGAACACCGGTCCCTCGGCAACAAAACCGTAGCGCGTGTAGAAGCCCAGGGCGTGCACCTGGGCGTTGAGCTGCGCCTGCGCATGACCTGCCTCGCGCGCAGCGGTCACAAGGGCTGCGAGCAGCGCACCCCCCACACCGCGCCCGCGCCAGTCCCGGATCACCGCCATGCGCCCGATATGACCGTCGGGGAGCAGGCGGCCGGTGCCGATGGGCGCACCGCTCGTGGACGTGGCCAGCACGTGCAGGCAGGCCGCGTCCAGGCCGTCCCACTCCAGCGCTTCCGGCACGCGCTGCTCGTCCACGAACACGCCTCTGCGGATCGCCGCCAGTTGCGCGCCGGCCGTGCGCCATTCCACCCGCCGCACTGCAAATCCTTCGTCATCCGCATGCATGCATAAATTATAATGCGGCGCACCGCGTTGCCCGCCTCTCCCGCCTCTCGTCTTTCTTCTCTCCTCTCTCCCCGCAATATGAAAAGTCTCTGGAACGACGCGGAAGCCGCCGGCCACGCGGGCGAGCTCGCGCAGCGCGTCTATACCTCGCGTCTGCTGGGACGCGACAAGTCGCTGGTGCTGCATGGCGGCGGCAACACCTCGGTGAAAATCCGCGAGCGCAACCTCGTCGGCGAGGAAGAGGACATCCTCTACGTCAAGGGCAGCGGCTGGGATCTGGAATTCATCGAAGCGGCTGGACTTTCTCCGGTGCGCCTGCCGCACTTGCTCAAGCTCGCGCAACTGCCGGCACTCTCCGACCCGCAGATGGTGAACGAGCTGACGACGCAACTCACACGCGCGTCAGCACCCGCGCCGTCCGTCGAAACCATCCTGCACGCCCTGCTGCCGCACAAGTATGTGGACCACACGCATTCCGATGCCGTGCTCGCGATCACCGACACCGCGGACGGCGAGAAACACATCACGGAGCTTTACGGCGACCGCGTCGTGGTCATTCCGTACGTGATGCCCGGTTTCGACCTTGCGCGCCTGTGCGCCGAGCGTTTTCCGCGCGACGCGGGGCCGAACACCATCGGCATGGTGCTGCTGAAGCACGGCATCTTTTCCTTCGGTGCGACCGCGCGGGAGTCCTACGAACGCATGATCGAATTGGTCGATCTCGCGGAGCAGTACCTCGACCGCCAGCGGGCGTGGCGGCTACCCGCGCCCGCCGCGGCAGCCCCCGCACCGCAGCGCCTGGCCTTGTCGGAACTCCGGCAGCAGGTCTCGCGCTGCGCCGGTGTCCCGCTGGTGATGACCACGCAGCGCGACGCCCGCGCGCTTGCCTTTGCCCGGCGGCCAGACCTGCATGCCATTGCGCAGCAGGGGCCGGCCACGCCGGATCACGTCATCCGCACCAAGCGCGTGCCCATGCTCGGACGCGAGGTCGACGCCTTTGCCGCGGCCTACCGCGCCTACTTCGACACGCATGCCCCGCAGGCGAAAGCCCCCAAGGCCATGCTGGACCCCGCGCCGCGCATCGTCCTCGATCCCGAGCTCGGCATGTCCACGCTGGGCCG
Source organism: uncultured Streptomycetaceae bacterium (assembly GCA_964641785.1). Classification (GTDB taxonomy): domain Bacteria; phylum Pseudomonadota; class Gammaproteobacteria; order Burkholderiales; family SG8-41; genus CAZXNF01. The sequence goes on from CAZXNF010000123.1 coordinate 4,497, forward strand.
CTCCGCCAAGGACGCAGGCATCGTGGCCGACCTCTACAACCATACGATGGACGTCATCGAACGGGCCACGCTGCTCGGCGGCTATCAGGCCCTGCCGGCGAAGGACATCTTCGACGTCGAATACTGGGACCTGGAACAGGCCAAACTGAAGAAGGCCGGCAAGCCGCCCGTCTTCACCGGCGAAGTGGCGCTCGTCACCGGTGCGGCCTCCGGCATCGGCAAGGCCTGCGTCGCGGCGCTACTCGCGCGTGGCGCGGCAGTGGTCGGTCTGGATCTCGCCCCGGGGATCGAAACCTTGCACCAGCGCCAGGACTTCCGCGGCATCGTCTGCGACGTGACCTCGCCCGCCGCGGTGGCCGCCGCACTGGAAGCCGCCGTGATGGCCTACGGCGGCCTCGATCTGTTGATTCTCAACGCCGGTGTTTTCCCGGGCGGCGCGCCCATCTCCACCCTGGAGGACACTGCCTGGCGCCATGTCATGCAGGTCAACCTCGACGCCAATCTCATGCTGCTGCGCGAGTGCCATCCGCTGCTGAAGCGGGCCCCGTGCGGCGGGCGCGTCGTCGTCATCGGCTCCAAGAACGTGCCCGCCCCTGGTCTTGGCGCGGCCGCCTACTCCGCCTCCAAGGCCGCGCTGACCCAGGTGGCGCGCGTCGCCGCGCTCGAATGGGGGAGCGACGGCATCCGCGTGAACACTCTGCATCCGGATGCCGTGTTCGACACCGCGCTGTGGGCCGGCGGCGTGCTCGAAGCGCGCGCGGCGCATTACGGCCTGACCGTCGAACAGTACAAGACCCGCAATGTGCTGAAGACCGAGGTCACCAGCCGCGATGTCGCCGAACTGGCCGCCGAGTTGTGCGGCCCGTTGTTTGCCAAGACCACCGGCGCGCAGATTCCCGTCGACGGCGGCAACGAGCGTGTGATCTGATGGCGGAACGAAAGCCTGGCGGCCTGGCCGAAACTTTGCGCTGGCGCGACAACCGCCTGGAGCTGCTCGACCAGCGCATCCTGCCCAACCGAGTGGAATTCGTGGCCTGCGACAGTGCCGCCACGACCGCCGACGCCATCCGCGCCATGGTCGTGCGCGGCGCGCCCGCCATCGGCTGTGCCGCCGCCTACGGCGTAGCGCTCGAAGCCCAGCGATTCCTGCGTGCGACACCTGCCGAACTGAAAGCCGGCCTCGAAGCCGGTTTTGCCGTGCTCGCCGCCAGCCGCCCGACTGCGGTGAACCTGTTCTGGGCGCTCGCCCGCATGCGCGAGACCTGGCAACGCGCCGAAGCACAGCATCGCGCGGTCGCGCCGACCTTGCTGGCTGAGGCGCAAGTAATCCACGCGGAGGATATCGCCACGAACCGCCGCATGGGCGCACACGGCGCTGCGCTGCTGCCCGATACCGCCTGCGTGCTGACCCATTGCAACGCCGGCGCGCTCGCCACCGCCGGCCATGGCACCGCGCTGGGCGTGATCCGCTCCGCGGTGGAAGCCGGCAAGAAGATCGCGGTGATCGCCGATGAAACCCGCCCCTTCCTGCAGGGCGCGCGGCTGACCGCGTGGGAACTGCAGCAGGATGGCATAGCGGTGACGCTGATCGCGGACGTGGCCGCGGCTTCACTCCTGGCGCGCGGCGAGGTGGATGCGATCATCGTGGGCGCCGACCGCGTGGCCGCCAATGGCGACGTCGCCAACAAGGTCGGCACCTACCCGCTCGCGGTCATGGCCCAGCGCCACGCCGTGCCGTTCTATGTGGCCGCGCCCTGCTCGACGATCGACCCCTCCATCGCATCGGGGGCCGCGATTCCCATTGAGGAGCGCGGCCGCGAGGAAGTCGCCGGCTACGGCACCGAACGCTGGGCACCGGAAGATGTGCCCGTGCGCAATCCGGTATTCGATGTGACACCCGCCGCGCTGGTGACCGCGCTCATCACGGAGCGCGGGGTCGCGCGTGCGCCTTACGCCGCCGCTATCACCCGTTTACTCGCCGGGAAATAAAAAAGCCGCCCGCGGGCGGCTTTCCGTTCCAACGATCTGCGTTCAGCAGATCAGACCGCCGCTGACCTCGATCACGGCGCCATTGATGTAGCTCGCTTCGTCGGACGCCAGGAAGGCGAAGGTGTTGGCAACTTCCTCCGGACGGCCCAGTCGGCCCATGGGAACCCGTTCCTCCAGCGTCCGCAGCACCTTTTCGGGCATCGACTGCAGGATCGGGGTGCCGATGAAGCCGGGGCAGACGGCGTTGACCCGGATGCCCTTGCGGCCCAGTTCCCGCGCCCAGGTCTTGACCATGCCGATCACGCCAAACTTGCTCGCCGCGTAGTTGGTCTGCCCGAAATTACCGTAGAGGCCGACGATCGACGACGCGTTGAGAATCACGCCGGACTGCTGCTTCAGCATCTGGTCAACCACCGCGCGGGTAGCGTTGAAGACACCCTTGAGGTTGATCTCGATGACGCTGTCGAACTGCTCTTCCGACATGTTCTTGAACTGGGCATCGCGCACGATGCCGGCGTTGTTCACCAGCACGTCGACGCTGCCCCAGGTGGCCACGAGGTCATCGACCATCGTCTTCAGCGTGTCGATCTTGCGCACGTCGGCGAGGTAGCCCTTGGCGATGCCGCCGGCCTTGGTCACCAGTTCGACCGTCTCGCTGATCCACTCGGGCGACACGTCCGCCACGGCGACCTTGGCGCCTTCCTGCGCGAACTTCAGCGCGGTGGCCTGGCCGATGCCGCGCCCAGCGCCGGTGATGATCGCAACCTTGTTCGCAAGCCGCTGATTCTGCATGAAAGCACGTTCCTGTAAGGCCAAAAGTGCCGCGAATTTACAAGAAAATGGCGCAATGCACAAATTCAGGGTGTGGCCAAAACAGGCATTGAATTAGGCAATTAGAGCAAAGGGTCAGCACCGATCGTGCATTGCGCAAGCCCCCGGCAGCTCAGGTTTCCGCGATCTCCACCGGCGTGCCGGGCGGCACCCGCTCGAACAGGTCCATAACATCCTGATTCCGCATGCGTATGCAGCCGATCGAGCCCGGACGGCCCATCTCGGCCGTATCCGGGCTGCCATGGATGTAGATGTAGCGCCGCATGGTGTCCACATCGCCCAGCCGGTTGACGCCGGGTTCGCAGCCCGACAGCCAGAGGATGCGGGACAGGATCCAGTCCCGATTCGGGTGACGCTCGGCCAGATCCGGGTGGTAAGTCTCCCCGGTCGGCCGGCGGCGCACGAACACCGTATTCGGCGGCTGTCCGGCGCCGATCCTGGCGCGCACGATGTGGCGGCCGCGCGGCGTGCAATTGCTGCCGTTGCGCTCGCCGGCGCCGTTTTTCGCAGTGGAGACCGGGTAGGACTTCACGAGGAGGTCCGCGTCGTCGAACAGATCGAGGCGCTGGTCAGCAAGGTTCACGTGAATGCGCATCGTCAGCCCGCCGCCCGCCGCCGCGCAGCGAAAAAGTCCGACAGCATCGCGCCGCACTCCGCGGCCAGCACGCCCTGCTCCACTTTTGCATGGTGGTTCAACCGCGTTTCGGCGAAGAGATTGACCACACTGCCGCAAGCGCCGGTCTTTGGGTCCGTCGCGCCGTACACAATCCGTGAGATGCGCGCATGCTGGATCGCGCCGCTGCACATCGCGCAGGGTTCCAGCGTGACGAACAATTCGCAGTCGGTGAGCCGGTAGTTACCCAGACGCGTCGCAGCATCCCGCAGGGCGACGATTTCGGCGTGCGCCGTGGGGTCGTGCGCGGAAATCGGGTGGTTGTAGCCGCGGCCGATGATCGCGCCGTCTTTCACGACCACGGCGCCCACCGGCACTTCGCCGTGGACTCGCGCCTCCTCCGCCAGCCTCAGGGCTTCCCGCATGAAGTTCTCGTCAGTCATTGCGGTTCGATTATGGCTGGGTGGCGCGATTGACTGGTGGCATGGTCGCCACGAACGACGGGCGCGCGGCAATGCGATCGAACCAGCCTGCTAATCCGGGGTGCCCGGGACGCCACTGAAAATCGGGAAGCCGGACGCCGAAACCAAGCGCGCAGGCAAGCGTGATCTGGATCATGTTCAGTGCTCCGCCCATCAACTCATGGCCGTGTTCCCGCTCCCACAGATCGACCATCCGCCAGCTGCGGTGCGCTTCGTGCAGCAGCACCGTAGGCGAGCGCTCCTGCGGCGGCCGGCCCCGTTCGCGGACCGAGACGGCGAGCCCGTCCAGCAGGCTTCTCGCCAGTCCTTCGAGCCGGCGCGCCTCCCATTCCTGATCTCCCACGGGGAGATTGAACACCGGCTGGCCATCGAGTTGATCGAGGTAGGCGCAAATGGCCGC
>CAZXNF010000124.1:0-8754 GCA_964641785.1 uncultured Streptomycetaceae bacterium
CAACGTCGCGCTGCGCATGACCGAAACCGGCGACGCCGACGTGTTCGAAGTCTGCGGCCGCGGAGAACTGCACCTCACCATCCTGCTGGAAAACATGCGCCGCGAAGGCTACGAACTGGCCGTTTCCCGCCCGCGCGTGGTTATCAAGACCGTCAACGGCGAGAAACAGGAGCCGTATGAACTGCTGACGGTGGATGTCGAGGACGGCAACCAGGGCGCCGTGATGGAAGCGCTCGGCGCCCGCCGCGGCGACCTCCAGGACATGCAGCCCGACGGCAAGGGCCGCGTGCGGCTCGACTACCATATCCCGGCGCGCGGCCTGATCGGCTTCCAGTCGGACTTCCTGACCATGACGCGCGGCACCGGCGTGATGAGCCACGTGTTCGACGACTACGGCCCCTTGAAGCCCGAGATGGCGGAACGTCGCAACGGCGTGCTGATCTCCGCCGAGGCCGGCGAAGCCGTCGCCTACGCGCTGTGGAAGCTGCAGGAACGCGGCCGCATGTTCGTGTCACCCGGCGACCCGCTCTACGAGGGCATCGTCATCGGCATCCATTCGCGCGACAACGACCTCGTCGTCAATCCGATCAAGGGCAAGCAGCTCACCAACGTGCGTGCTTCCGGCACCGACGAAGCGGTGCGCCTCGTGCCGCCGATCCAGGTCACACTGGAATCCGCGATCGAATTCATCGCGGATGACGAACTGGTCGAGATCACGCCGAAATCGATCCGCATCCGCAAGCGGCACCTGATCGAAACCGACCGCAAGCGCGCGAACAAGGCGGCCTGACCGGTCAGTCACCTGCGCCGGGACATGGCCGACGCACATCCCGATCCCAAGACGCCACCGTACGAGCTGCTCGGCGGCGCAACCGCCGTCCGCGCGCTGGTCGACCGCTTCTATGACCTGATGGACACGGTGCCGGAGTACTACGGCATCCGTAAACTGCACCCGCAGGATCTCGCGGGCTCGCGCGAGAAGCTCTACCTCTTCCTGTCCGGCTGGCTCGGCGGCCCGGGCCTTTACGTCGAGAAGTACGGGCACCCGATGCTCAGGGCCCGGCACTTGCCTTTCAGCATCGGCATCGCCGAACGCGACGCCTGGCTCGCCTGCATGCTGCAGGCGATGGAAGACTCCGGCGCGCCGGACGGCCTGCGCATGGGCCTGCTCAATGCCTTTGCCGGCACCGCGGACTGGATGCGCAACCGGCAGGAATAAGCGCACCTGGCCTTTTGTCCGCCTACAGCGGAACCTCGTCCGCCAAACCGGTCTAACCATCGGATTTTCCCGCTACCATCCGTCCATGCCCCGCGCCCTTTTTCTCCGTTTAATTGCGCTCGCCCTGTGCGCAGGGTCGCTTGCGGCCGTTGCCAAGCCGGTACGTACAGCGCATGTCGAAGCGGAGCTGGTTGCCGAAACCGCCACCATCGCCGCCGGCCAGCCGTTCACCGTCGCGCTGCGCCTGAAGATGGCCCCGGAGTGGCACACCTACTGGCGCAATCCCGGCGACTCGGGCCTGCCGACGACCATCGCCTGGACGCTCCCGCCCGGTTTCCAGGCCAGCGACATCCAGTGGCCCGCGCCGAAAGCGCTTCCGGTCGGGCCATTGATGAACTACGGCTTCGAAAACGAAGTCTTCCTCCTCGTTGACATGCAAGCGCCCGCCGGGCTGGCGACGAGATCTGCGGTTACGCTGCGCGCCAAGGCGAACTGGCTGGTGTGCCGCGAGGTGTGCATCCCTGAAAGCGCCGACCTCACACTGACCCTGCCGGTCGCAGCCGCCGCTTCGGGCAACACGGCAGGCTCCATGGGCATCGCCGCCACGCGCGACGCCCTGCCCCGCGCGCCCGAGGGCTGGCGCACCAGCGCGCACCGCGGCGCCGACGGCCGTGTGATGCTGGCGCTCGACGGCGCGCCCGCCGCCGCCTGGCGCGGCGCCACCTTCTTCCCGCATGCGGAAGGCAAGCTTGAACCCGCCGACGCGCAACTGCTGATGCTGCACGAGCGCGGCGCGCAACTGGTGCTGCCTCCGGCCAAACAGCCCGTCGGCACTTTCGAGCGCGCGGACGGCGTGCTCGTCGTGCTGGGTACGGACGGCACGCCGCGCGCCTACGTCGTCGACACCCCGATCGTGGTGACCGCGCCGCCGGACCTTGGTGCGGTGCGCGGCAGCGCCGGCGGCGAACCCGCGCTGGGCCTCGCCGTCGCGCTGCTGTTCGCCTTCGGCGGCGGCCTCATTCTCAACCTGATGCCCTGCGTGTTCCCGGTGCTCTCGATCAAGGTACTGGGCGCGGTACGGCAGGCGCATGGCGCGCGCCGCGAGCAGTTCCTGCACGGCCTGCTGTTCGCGGCGGGCGTACTCGCCACCTTTCTGGCGCTGGCCGGCGCCCTGCTTGCGCTGCGCGCGGGCGGCGCGCAACTCGGCTGGGGCTTCCAGTTGCAGTCGCCGGCAACCGTCGCCGCCCTCGCCGCACTGTTCTTCCTGCTGGGGCTCAATCTGTCCGGCGTCTTCGAATTTTCGCTGGGCGCAACCGGCGCGCCCCGGTCCGCGCATCCGCGTGTCAACGCCCTGCTCGGCGGCGTGCTGGCCGCCGTCGTGGCTTCGCCCTGCACCGCACCGTTCATGGGTGCGGCGATGGGCTACGCCGTTACCCAGCCCGCCGCCGTGGCGCTGGCCATCTTCGCCACGCTCGCGCTCGGCATGAGCCTGCCCTTCGTGATCCTCTGCGCTTATCCGGCGTGGCTCAAACGGCTGCCGAAGCCGGGACCGTGGATGGTGCGCTTCCGGCAGGTGCTGGCCTTCCCGCTCTACGCAACGGTGGTGTGGCTCGCCTGGGTACTCGGTACTCAGAGCGGCGTCGACGTGCTCGGGCGCTTCGCCTTGGCCCTCGTCGCGCTGGGCTTCGCCGCCTGGGCCTACGGCCTCGCGCAAGCCGGCGCAGGCAAAGCGCGCATCGCATCGGCGGCAGGCGTGCTGCTCGCGCTGTGGCTTGCGTGGCCGGCGACCGTACCCGCAGCGCTGCCTTCCGACCGCTCCGCCGCAGCCGACACGGGCTGGGAAGCCTGGTCACCCGCGCGCGTGGCGGAACTGACGGCCGCAGGCACCCCGGTATTCGTCGATTTCACTGCCGCGTGGTGCGTTACCTGCCAGGTCAACAAACAACTCGTCCTGCAGAGCGCCACGGTGCGCGCGGCCTTCGCCGAGCGCGGCGTCGCGCTGCTGCGGGCCGACTGGACGAACCGTGATCCGGCGATCGGTGCCGCGCTCGCGGCGCTCGGCCGCACCGGCGTCCCCGTCTACGTGCTCCACCGTCCGGGCGCCGCTCCGCAGGTGCTGCCCGAGCTGCTGCGCGAACAAATCGTGCTGGATGCACTCGCTCCGCTTCCCCGCACCACCACCCCCCGCAAGGAGACTCAGCCATGAACGCAATGCTCCGCACTTCCTCGCCCTTCGTACTCGCCGGCCTGCTGTTCGCGGCCTTCCCCGCTCAGGCCGCACCCACGGTCGGCCAGCCTGCCCCAGACTTCGCCGTCCCCGATACCGCGGGCAAGTCCGTGAAGCTGTCCGATTTCCGCGGCAAGGTCGTCGTGCTCGAATGGACCAATCCGGGCTGCCCCTTCGTCGCCAAGCACTACGACAGCGGCAACATGCAGAGCCTGCAGAAAACCTGGGGCGCGAAGGACGTCGTGTGGCTGTCCATCAGTTCTACGAATCCGCGCAGCGGCGACTACCAGAAACCCGACCAGCTCGCCGCGCTGTGGAAGAAACAGGGCGCCACGCCGCGCGCGCTGCTGATGGACGATGACGGCAAAGTCGGGCGCCTGTACGACGCGCGCACCACCCCGCACATGTACGTGATCGACCCCAAAGGCACGCTGGTCTACGCCGGCGGCATCGACGACAAGCGCACGACCAGCCAGTCCGACATCAAGACCGCGAAGAACTACGTGACGGCCGCGCTGACGGAAGTCACGGCCGGCAAACCGGTCAGCACCGCGACCGCAACGCCGTACGGCTGCAGCATCAAGTACAACTAAGGAAGCTCTGAAAAACTATACTTTCGTCATTCCAGCAAAAGCTGGAATCCAGTGAAATCAATAAAATGGGCACCAGCTTTCGCTGGGGTGACGGGGTTATTCAGGGGTTTCCTAATAGAAAAAACGGGGCTGCCATCCGGCAGCCCCGTTCACGCCGGCCGCACGGATCAGCGCTTGTTGCCGAGCAGCGTGGCGCGGCACTTTTTCGAGCCACAGAAGCACGGGTGCGCCTTCTTGGCCGCCGGCGTATGGCGCTCGTCGAGCACCAGGTTGTAGTCGTAGGACAGTTCCTCGCCGCGCCGGATGTTGCGCAGGGCGTGGATGAAGATGCGCTTGTCCGCATCTTCGACTTCGCAGTTGGGTGCGCAGGAGTGGTTGATCCAGCGCGCGACGTTGCCCTTGTTCGTGGCGTCGATGACGGTCTTGTCGTCCACCATGAACAGGAAGGTGTGCGGCGACCATTCGTGCTCCTCGGCGTAGCGGCGATCGGCTTCCTTGTTGCTGATGCGCTCACCCAGGTATTCGATCAGCCGCTCGCCCTTCTTGAGCGCGGCAACGGCAAATACACCGCGCCCGTGGATCTTCGACTTGCGGGCCACGATGCGGGGATTTCGCGCAACCTGTGGAATCACCACCGCCGCCTTCTTCACGGCGGTCGCCTTGCGGGCGGTCTTGGGAGCTTTCTTGCCGGACTTCTTCGTCTTGCGTGCCATCAAAGATCCATCATAGAAGGTTGATCGGAGGAACTGGAAGTTGCAGAAACAGGTGCTGGCGGCAGCCGCTCAGCGCTTCGGTCCGAGCAGCGTGCCCCGACACTTCCGGCTGCCGCAGAGACACTGGTTCTCGCGCTTGGCCTTGGGCGTGTGCCGTTCGACCAGCACGAGGTTGTAGTCGTAGGTAAGTTCCTCGCCGGGCCGGATCTTGCGCAGGGCCTTGATGTACATCCGGCCGTTTTCGTCGTCGGATTCGCAGTTGGGTGCGCAGGAGTGGTTGATCCAGCGCGCGCTGTTGCCGCCGCGCGTGGCGTCGAGCACGACCTTGTCGTCGAGGATGAACAGGAAGGTGTGCGGCGGATGGCCCTTCGCGGCGCGCTCGCGGCGGTTGGCTTCGCGGTGGGTGATGCGCTCGCCGGTGTACTCGACGATACGCTCGCCTTTGGCGATGGGCGCCAGCGCGAAAACGCCGCGGCCGTGGATGCCGGACTGGCGGGCAATGAACCGGGGGGGCGATCGACGGCGTGGGCTGCGGGGGCTGCCGCTGCGGGTGCGGCGGGATGTCGACTGCGACTGGGCCATGTTGCTCAAACGAATTTTTATCTTTGGAAAACGCCGCGAATTGTAGCGCACCGCTGCTACAAAAAAGAGTCGGCGAGGCGGCCCGTGTTCTGCAGCAACCGCTGCCAGGCCGGCCGCGCGCCCCAGACCGCGGCGTCGAGCCGGTCTGCATCGGCCAGATACCGCGCCTGCACGGCGCCCAGCTCGGCGACCACCGCCGGATCGTAGATCAGCAGGCTGATTTCGCTATTCAGCGCGAAGGACCGGATGTCGAGATTGCTGGAGCCGATCAGCGCGACGCGGTCGTCGAAGCTCGCGTGCTTGGCGTGCAGGAAGTTGCGGCGGTAGAAGTGGACCTGCACCCCCGCGTCCAGCAGGTCGTCGTAAAACGATTGTTGCGCCAGACGTGCCAGGCGTTGGTTGGAGTGCTTGGACACGATCAGGTGCACCTCCACCCCGCGTTCGACGGCCAGCCGCATCGTCAGCAGAAAGGCGGTGTCCGGGATGAAGTACGGCGTCGTCAGCACGATGCGGCGGGTGGCCGCATGCATGAGCGTGATCAGCACGTGGTCGACCTGCCCCTGGCGGTAGCCGGGGCCACTGCCCAGCACCTGTGCGGCCGAGGATCCCGTGCGCTCTGGCGGCGGGAACCACGAAGGGTGCGTCTTCTCGTCGCCGGTCTCAAGGTAACGGTCGGCCAGCAGCAGTATCTGCAACTGGCGCACCACCTGGCCGGTCGCGCGCACTACCAGCTCCTCGTTGGTCATGCCCGCATTGGCCTCTGCGGCCACGATGTTCTGCGAGCCGGTGTAGCCGATGCGGCCGTCGATCACCGCGATCTTGCGGTGGTTACGCAGGTCGAACCGCGCGGCGTTGCGCCGGAACCAGCGCACGCGCATGAGTTCGATCACCTCGACGCCGGCCGCGCGCAATTCGTGCGCCAGGCGCCTGCGCGCGCCCTTGGAACCGATGCTGTCCATCAGCAGCCGGCAGGTCACGCCGCGCGCCGCGGCCCGCATGAGCGCCGCGGCCACCTGCCGGCCCGTGCGGTCATCCTCGAAGATGTAGTACAGCAGATGCACGTGGCTGGCGGCGGCATCGATGTCCGCGACCAGCCGGTCGATGGTGCCCGCGTAATCGCCCAGCAGTTCGAAACGGTTGCCGGCGCTGGGCGGAAAGTCACCGAGGTTCTCGGCCAGCCGGGCCGGCTGATCGAAAGGGGCGGCAATGACGGGAGGTGCGATGTTCTCGTGCCGCAGCAGGCGGTCGCGCGTGCGTTGCACCAGCTCCGCAACCTGGCGCTGCATGGCGATGCGCTGCTGCGGGTAATACACGCGGCCGAAGATGGCGTAGAGGACGAGGCCCGGCCACGGCAGAAACAGGATCAGCAGCAGCCAGGTGCGCGCAGCGGCCGGCGTCCGCCGCTGCGGCACGTACAGCAGCATCACGATGCGGATCACCCACTCGCTAGCGTAGTACAGCGAACCGATAAGCGGGAGGTGCTGCTGCAGCCAGGCCATGCGCGGGCGGCGCGCTTAGCCCGGTACGCGCCCCCGCGACGGCGGCACCAGGAAAGCGAAATCGCAGCCCTGCCCCGCCTGCTGCACAGTGTCCAGATACAGCTTGCGGTAACCGCGGTCGTCGCCCTCGCGCGCCGGGGCCGGCTTCCACAGCTTGCGCCGTGCGTCCAGTTCGGCGGCCGACACTTTGAGTTCCAGCCGCCGTTTGGGCGCATCGAGTTCGATCAGGTCGCCGTCCTTTACGAGCGCGAGTGGCCCGCCGACGGCGGACTCCGGGGTCACGTGCAGGATGATCGTGCCAAAGGCGGTGCCGCTCATGCGCGCATCCGAAATCCGCACCATGTCCTTCACGCCCTTGGCCGCGAGCTTCTTCGGTATCGGCAGGTAACCGGCTTCCGGCATCCCCGGCGCGCCGATGGGACCAGCATTCTTCAGCACCAGCACGCTGTCAGCGGTTACGTCGAGCGCCGGATCGTCAATACGGTTGGCGAGGTCCTCCAGCGATTCGAACACGCAGGCAGGGCCGGTATGCACGAGCAGGTTCTGCTGCGCCGCGCACTGCTTGAGAATCGCGCCGTCCGGCGCGAGGTTGCCACGCAGCACGATCATCGCGTCCTTCGCATAGACCGGATTGGACGCGGTCTTGACGACCTGCTGCGCCCAGGCGGCCGGCGCCGCGGCGATATTTTCCGCCAGCGTCTTGCCGGTGACAGTCAGCGCGTCGCCCTTGAGCAGCGGTGCGAGTTCGCGCAGGACGGTGACGAGGCCGCCGGCGTGATACAGGTCCTCCATGTAGCCCTGCCCGGTGGGTTTGAGATCCACCAGCATCGGCGTGTCATGGCCCATGCGGTCGAAGGCATCGAGGTCAAGCTGGAACCCCAGCCGGCCCGCGATCGCCGCCATGTGCACGATCGCATTGGTCGAGCCGCCGATGGCGAGCAGCACGCGCAGCGCGTTCTCGAACGCGGCCGGCGTCATGATCTGCGCCGGCGTCAGCTTCTCCGCAGCCAGTTGCACCGCGCGCGCGCCGGTCGCTTCCGCGTGGCGCAGCCGCTCCGCATGCACGGCGGGAATCGCCGCGCCCTGCGGCAGCATCATGCCCAGCGCCTCGGCGCAGCAGGCCATCGTGCTGGCAGTGCCCATCACCATGCAGGTGCCCGCGGTCGGCGCGAGCTTGGCGTTGACGTCGTTGATTTCCTGCGCGTCAATTTCGCCGGCGCGGAACTTGGCCCAGAAGCGGCGGCAGTCGGTGCACGCGCCCAGCCGTTCGCCCTTGTGGTCGCCGGTGGACATGGGACCCGTGACTTCGAGGATGGCGGGCACGTTCGCGCTGGCGGCGCCCATCAGCAATGCGGGTACCGTCTTGTCGCAGCCGCCGAGCAGCACCACCGCGTCCATCGGTTGCGCGCGGATCATTTCCTCCGCGTCGATCGCCATCAGGTTGCGCAGGAACATGCTGGTCGGATGCGCGAAGGACTCGTGCAGCGACACGATCGGAAATTCGATCGGCAGGCCGCCGGCGAGCATGACGCCGCGCTTCACGGCCTCGACGATATCGGGCACGTTGCGGTGGCAGGCGTTGTACGCGGAGTACGTATTGGTGATGCCGATGATGGGCCGCGACAGGGCGTCGTCGGAATAGCCCATCGCCTTGATGAAGGCCGTGCGCAGGAACAGTGAAAAGTCGGCGTCGCCGTAGGCGGTGAGGCCTCGGCGCATGCCCTTGGCGGTATCGGCCATGGGGTTTGTGTTTCCGGTGGTGTGGAGGGAAGGAAGGGCACGATAGCGAATGTGCTGCACCGGCGCAACCGAAGCGGCGCGCCTGCACTACAATTGCGCTCCCTCCCGTCACCCCCCCGCGAACATGTCCATCCTTCACGATACGGCGCGCGCCGGGCGCATGGCGACGCTGTGGTTTCTG